>CAMODP010000215.1 GCA_946611445.1 uncultured Eubacterium sp. | reverse complement strand
ATTCGCGTCAGCACCCTCCTCAGTCCCGGTCAGATCTGTCTCAGCGCCTTCCCCAGTCCCGGAAGCATCTGCCGGTTCGGCTGTCTGGGAACTCGATGCCGCATCTGACGATTCCGCTGTCTGCGGCGTTTCTCCTGCCTGTTCTGCCGCGCCATTGTCTGCAGCAGCCGCGGCGCCGCCGGCGGTTTCCTGCGTGTCAGAGGCAGCCAGGTTCAGGGCATCTGCCAGAGAAGTATCGAGAGCCAGCGTATCCATGCTGTACAGAAACAGAACGTCTGTCACGGCATAGTTTCTCATGTCCTGTGATACATCTCCGTAATAGTATCTGGGATCGATCATAGTAATCGTCTCATAATACGGAATCAGGAACTGCACAAAACAATTCGCGTAGGAATCCTTAAAGATCAGGAGATTCCTGCCATTGTCATTGGTTGTCTGGATCTCCACCACAGAGTGGTTGCCGCCGAAGAACACCGTATACTGGTCCTTCTCGTTCAGCCTGTCGCTGACAAAGACAGAACGGCTCCGGAACTGCTCATCCGGATAATTCACTACATAGAGGACATCCGTTCCCTCTGCCTCATACACTTCGATGGTATCTCTCTGCCGGTGATCGCCGCTTCTGGATGCCAGCGTTCCCTGGAAGGTATCCGAAACGGTGTGTGCCTTGTACTCCAGGAGTTCAGAATCAATGCCCAGGACCGACGCGGCATTCAGAAATCCGACATATGCCCCCAGACTCGTCCAGTGATGGTCCGTCCGGTAATACAGCTGCTGGCTGGTGTGCAGCTTCAGGGCTGTGGCGGCGTCTATCCTCTGGATCCTGTTGTCCAGGCCGCTCTCCATGCGCAGAATATCGGTTGCCTGATTGCGCACAGATACATGCGCGGGCAGACGGTCAGCAATGACAGAGGCCGCGTCCGGAACAACCATCATGCTCACGGGCACATCCGGATACGCCTGCGCAAAGGAGTTGACGGCAGCCACCGTATTCTGCACAGCCGTTTCATCCGGTGTCTCGGGCGCGGACAGCAGATAGCCGTCACGTCCGGTGTATACATTGCTGAACTCTCTCTGGCCCCGCATATAATTGACAGTGAAGTCCAGTGTCATCCAGAAATCTCTGCCCACGAACTGATCCGCGTAGTATGTGTCAAAATCAGAAAACCAGCTGCCGCTTCTGAGCGCCTCCGCCGACAGAGCAGGACGCTGTGCCAGATTTCGGTTCTCACCTGCCGAGAACTTTTTTGACGGTGTAATCAGATTAATCAGAAAACCGAGACCGACGGCCGCGGCGGCAAAGCGGATCAGAAACTGCTGATGCGCGCGGCGGTTTCTGGCCATCTTCTTTCTGAATCTAGAAACATGTGTGGTCTCCATTGACGTTCCTCACAGCATGGCAGTCAACAGGTATCAGAACTGGAAATACAGGAATGACGTGTAGGTCGCACTGACAAGTGCGGCGACCGAGAACACGGTAAGTACGGCAAAGGCGATGTTGGAAGCGATTCTCCACGCGCCGCCTTCCCTGTATACCAGGCTGTCGTGCAGGTTTTTGATCCACGGCCCGCACAGTATAATCGATGTCAGCAGCAAAAGTGCATTTTCCTTCAGCAGGAAGGTTGTCATGCCGTTCCAGAAGCCGATGCCGTCCAGGCCGAACATCTTTCCGACATACACAAAGGCGCTGCCCAGGGAGGGCGAAAAGAAGAATACCCACCCGACAAATACAATGATATCCGTCAGAAGCACCCGCACCGGCGGCGGAAGAGCCTCCTGTCTTCCCTTCAGGACAAATCTCTCCAGGATGATAAACGCGCCGTGATAAAGTCCCCAGAAGAGGAAATTCAGCGTCGATCCGTGCCAGATTCCGGTAAGGGCCCACACGATCAGGAGATTGCGCAGCTGGGCCTGCACCCCGCGCCGGTTGCCGCCGAGCGGAATATAGACATAATCGCGGAACCAGGCTCCCAGCGTAATATGCCACCGTCTCCAGAACTCGGCAACGCTGCCGGACAGATAGGGATAGTGAAAGTTCTCTCCGAAGCGGAAGCCGAACAGGCGGGCCAGGCCAATGGCCATATCGGAATACCCGCTGAAATCGAAATACAGCTGCAGGCTGTAAAAGATCATGCCGAAAATAGCGGTCATCGCGGCCATCTGCGGCAGCGCGCACACAGCGGCAAACGCCCTGCCGAGGGAATCGGCAATCAGTACTTTTTTAAACAGCCCCATGAAAAACAGCCGGATGCCCTTTCCGGTATCATCCACGGTGACAACCGGCTCTTTCATCACAGCCTCCATGTCGCTCCAGCGGACGATCGGACCGGAAGTGACCTTTGGGAAAAAGGCAATGTACAGTGCCGGATACAGCGGATTGATCTCCGCGCGGGCATCTCCCCTGTATACATCGATCAGCCATGACATGGCAGAAAACGTATAGAAGGAAATACCGATGGGCAGAGAAAGAGACGTGTATTTGAACACACAAAGCGCGGCAATATGCACGCCGGCTGCCAGAAACAGGGCATTTCTCGCCGACTTCACCCTTCTGCGCGCGATCAGGTCATCCAGCTCGAGCGCGGCGAAATAGTCAAACGCAATGGTCAGAAGAAGGAACAGCAGATGCTTCGGGCTGCCCCAGGCATAGAACAGCAGACTGGCCGCCAGCAGCAGACCCATCCGCAGCCGCACCGGAACGACGCGGTACAGCAGAACGGTAACCGGCAGAAATATAAAAATACATGTCAGACTGCTCAGTGCCATGTTCAGTCCTGTCCTTTCCCGATAAACCCGGGCAGCCTCTTGTCACAGGCTGCTTTCAAAAGCCCTGACAACGGGCTGTGCGTCTTCAGCGACAACGTAAAGAATATAATTTCCTCTGACCAGGAGCTGATACCGTCCCAGCAGTTCATAGGGATCAACCGCATAGCCTTCAAAGACATTGCGCTGGGCCTCCCATCTCTGCATGACGGCAGCTTCTACGGCTTCCGCCTGCGACGGGTCGCGCAGTTTTATCAGCAGCAGTTCCTCTGCGCCCATATTGGTAGAGGGGTAATACAGGAGAACGCCTTCATACTCCGCCGGATCCAGCTTGTACAGCCGACGTACCATCTGGTTGTCGCCTGCCTGCATGTTGTCCATGACAGCTGCCTCCGACACAGCTCTGCTCATATCCGCAAACGGTGTCGCGCTCTGTCTGCTGCCTGTAAACTGCAGAACCAGAAACAGCGCCATCAGCAGTATGCACAGATACTTCGCTGCCGCGGCAGGGACTGTTCTGTTTTTACGACGTTTCATGCTGCGGTCCTCCAACTCCTGAAATGGGTATAAAAAAAACAGGCAACCAGCCGGCTGCCCGCATTTTCCAGAGCGCGAGACGGGATTCGAACCCGCGACCCCAACCTTGGCAAGGTTGTACTCC
>CAMODP010000214.1 GCA_946611445.1 uncultured Eubacterium sp. | reverse complement strand
GGGTGCCCAGACAGCCGAACCGGCAGATGCTTCCGGGACGGGGGAAGGCGCTGAGACAGATCTGACCGGGACTGAGGAGGGTGCTGACGCGAATCTGACAGGGACAGAAGAGAGTGTCGGCACGGATCCGGCAGGGACGGAAGAAGGCGCGGATATGGCTGCGGCTGAAGACGGGGATGCCGCTTATACGGATGCGGAGGCATACCCGGAAGAGACAGATTACACCGGAGAGGTACAGTGATGGCAGCATACCAGATTCCATGCACTGGCTGCTGCGACTGCCTGCCCTGTCCGGCGGAGGTCCCGATTCCGGAAGTTTTCGCGGTATACAACCGCTTCCTTGCGGGAGAAGACGAGGAGGCCGTACGGGCATACGCAGGTATTGAGAACGCAGCCGGGGCCTGCATCCGGTGCAGCAGGTGCGAGAAAGCCTGTCCGGCCGGAATAGGCATCAGTGCCATGATGTTTGAAATCAGAGAAGAAATGGAAGACGCATAGCAGCATGCAGCACAGCTGAAGTATGAATGCGTATAAAGAGGTGCATATGAGAAAAAACAGGCGGAGAATTGCAGCCGGGATCGTGGCGATCATGCTGATCCTGATGATGGTGGTTTCCCTTGCGGCAGCTGCCAGGGGAGATGAACTCGAGGAGGGCGCGGCGCTTTCCGCTTCTTCAGAGACGGAAACTTCTGAAGAGGGCCAGGTGACAGCCGCAGACACGGAGACTGCCGTGTCCGCAGAGACTGCGGCCGCCTCCGGACAGGAAGAGACGGAAACGGGGACAGCCGCTTCCGGGCAGGAAGAAACGGGAACAGGAACAGCCGTTTCCGGGCAGGAAGAGACGGGAACAGGAACTGCCGTATCCGGACAGGGAAAGGATAAGACAGACGCGGCACAGACCGGACAGGCTGACCAGGGCGGGCATATCTATATCGAGAACATAGACATTACCGATATGACGCCCGCGCAGGCAGAGGAAGCGCTCGGACAGAAGATGGAGGAACTCTGCAGTGACAAGATCGTTCTGTATGCCGGCGCGGGGCAGGCTGTGACGACAGCCGGTGATCTGGGTCTGACGTACCGGAATGCCCATGTCGTTGACGAAGCCATGTCCATCGGAAAGAAGGGCAATGTCTACAAGCGTTTCTGCGCGGAACGGGCGCTTCGGAATTCCGGCGATATCGTGGTGGATCTGGACCTGACCGTGCCGCAGGCAAAGGCACTGGAAGTCGTGAAGGAGAAAAAGGAAGAGCTGAACTGCGAGCCCAGAGCATGCGGCCTGCGCATGAATGAGGACAGGTCCTTTTCCGTGACGCCGCAGAGAGACGGCATTTCCGTCGTGGAGGAGGCGTCCGCGATCCAGATCGCCAACTATATGAATGATGTCTGGCACGGCGGAGAAGGCGGCGTATCGCTGATCTGCAATGTCACGCCCGGCTCCGACAGCACAGAGGAACTGAAAAAGGTAAAGGATATCCTGGGGGTCGGCACGACGAGCTACCACCCGGAAGATGACACAAACAGAGACACCAATATCCGTCTGGCCGTAGATCATATCAACGGGACGCTTCTGTATCCCGGAGAGGAATTCTCGGCCAATGAAGTAATCGGCCCGCAGAATCTGACGACGGGCTTCAAGCTGGGCGGAACCTATTCCTCCGGCGGCGTGATCCAGACATACGGCGGCGGTGTGTGCCAGGTGACGACGACCCTCTACAATGCCGTGCTGGCATCGGAACTGGAAGTAACGGAGAGACACAATCATTCTTTCCTGGTCCATTATGCGGATCCGGCATTTGACGCGGCGATCGCGGAGGATTCTCTGGATTTCCGGTTTGTCAATAATCTCAGCTCGCCTGTCTATATAGAGGGAGATGTTGACAGCGAGGGGCTGATCACTTTTCAGATCTACGGAGAGGAGACCAGAGATCCGTCCCGCAGGATTGAGTTTATCAACAGCACCGGCGAGTGGATCGATTACGAGACGGAATTTGTGACGGATTCCTCGATGTGGCTCGGGTATATCACAGCGACAAACGGACAGGAAGGCCTCGACGCACAGCTGTGGAAGTATATATATACCGGGGACAACGAAATACCGCAGGAAGAGCTTGTAAATATCAGCCGATATGACGCGATGCCCATGACCTACCGGATCGGCACTATGAACGCGAGCAATGAGACGCTGGCCATGATAAACAATGCCATAGCAACAGGCGACCTGTACCAGGTACAGATGGCGGTGAATAACGGCACGATTGAAACGCAGGATGCACAGATATAACGAGTAAATCTTTATATGAACATGAAAACAGGTAAATTACCAGAGACGGTACTGCGGCGGTCTGTGCTGAAACTTGTAGGTCACCGCAGAGAGGAAGTCCTGGCCGGCCCTGCTGTCGGCGTGGACTGCGCGGCGGTACAGGCGGAAGAGGACGGCATTTTTGTGCTCTCGAGCGACCCAATAACAGCGACCAGCATGGATATGGGCAGCCAGTGTATCCACATTACGGCAAATGACCTGGCAGCTTCCGGCGCGGAACCGCTCGGCGTGATGCTGACCGTACTGCTGCCGCCCGGAACAGAGGAGACAGACCTCCGGGAGATGATGCAGGACTGTGAGCAGACCTGTGCCTCTCTGAACATGGAGATTCTGGGAGGACACACAGAAATTACAGACGCGGTGACGCGGCCGGTCATATCCGTCACCGGGATCGGGAAACTGCCGGCCGGACATCTTCTGGCGCCCTCTGATATTCATCCGGGAGAAGACATTATTGTCACAAAGTGGATCGGTCTGGAAGCCACCTCCATCCTTGCCAAAGAGAGAGAAGAGGAGCTGCTGCAGCGCTTCTCCCCCGGCTTTCTGCGAGAGGCCAGAGAATTCGACAGGTACCTTTCCGTGGTGCAGGATGCCGCGGCGGCCGTCCGTGCAGGCGCGACAGCCATGCATGACGTCACGGAGGGCGGAATATTCGGCGCTCTGTGGGAAATCGCCGAGGCAGGCGGCGTCGGACTCGAAGCTGACATCCGCGCCATCCCGATCCGGCAGGAAACCGTAGAAATCTGCGAGTACTTCCGCGTCAATCCGTATCAGATCATGTCCAGCGGCTCCCTCCTCATAGCGGCACCCGACGGCACAGCTGTTGTGAACGCCCTGCGCGGACAGGGAATCGAAGCCGCCGTGATCGGACACACGACAGAAGGCCCGGCACGCATCCTCCGCAACGGGGGAGAGGTGCGCTACCTCGACAAACCGCAGAGAGACGAATTATATAAAGTGCTGTCGCAAAACGTATAGGTTTTGAGTACTTTCGGTAATGAACGTAGCCTGCGCCGTGCCTTTCTGTCCTCATCCCGCGGTCGCTTCGCACGAAAGCCGCATGAGTTTCGGCAAGTCTCTTCACAGGGTAACGCTCGAAACTCCGGAGTTT
>CAMODP010000213.1 GCA_946611445.1 uncultured Eubacterium sp. | reverse complement strand
TACGAGAGAGCAGGAGCTGGACATTGCGATCAGCGGTGTGGTGCGGCCCGGCGCGGATATGGCAGTGAAGGCGACCAGAAACAAGAAGGTCGGTGTGATTGCCACGGAGAGCACGATCCACAGCGGTCTGTACACGGAGCTGATCCGCCAGGCAGATCCCGCGATTGAAGTCTACGGGAAACCGTGTCCGCTCTTTGTTCCTCTGGTGGAAGAGGGATGGACAGATGATCCGGTGACGGAGACAGTGGCGGGCCGGTATCTGGATGAACTGCTGCATAAGGACATTGACACCCTGATCATGGGATGCACGCACTATCCGCTGCTGCGGCGCCTGCTCCGGCGCACGGTTGGAGAGGGCGTGACACTGGTGAATCCTGCCTATGAAACAGCGCTGGCGCTGGGACGGCTGCTGGATGCCCGGGGCATGCGCCACGAATGGGCTGCGGATGTGGAGAGCAGCGGCAGGCACTGCTTCTATGCCAGTGATTCTGTAGAAAAGTTTCACCGGTTCGCGGATTCGATCCTGCCCTATGACACGGGCGCGACACAGCTGGTGCAGATCGAGGAATACTGAGTGCGCCGGGCAGGGGGCAATCCATAAGCTGCTTTTGACGAATGTATCATTTATTTTTACAGAGAATTGGATGAGTCTATGACAAAGAATGTTATTATCACCCTGCAGGGGTTCCACGACCGACAGGACGCCGAGGGAGATCCGGTAGAGATCGTGACCGGAGGGAAATATTTCAGGAAGAATGACCAGCACTACCTGGTCTTTGAAGAGGCCATGGAGGGCTTTGAAGAGAAGACCCGCAGCATTTTCAAGTTCTCCGACCGGAGGCTCATGGTGCACCGCAGCGGTCTGATCAATTCGGAAATGCTTTTTGAGCCGGACCGGCGTGTGGTCACATCCTACGACACCCCTATGGGACGCATGCTGATCGGCATATCTGCCACGTCGCTGTCGCTGAAAGAAGAGGAGACGCGCATCAGCTGCGGGGTTGACTATACCATGAGTATCAATGACGGGTCAGCGGAAGACTGTCATATCCAGATCAGTGTACAGCCGAGAGAGACCTGGTCGATCGGAAGTATGGACAATCCGTAATCCGCTTTTATGAGTGAACAAACAAATACAGATAAGCAATACGAGGGACCACCACATGATAGGAATCGGAATTGACACAGGCGGCACATATACGGACGCTGTCGTATATGACATGGATGAGCGCAGAGTTCTCTGCTCGGGCAAGACGCTGACGACCCGGCACAATCTGGAGGAATGCGTGGCGGCTGTTCTGGATCAGATGTATCCGGAGCTGGTGAAGAAGGCGGAGCTGATCGCCCTGTCTACGACGCTGGCGACCAACGCCTGCCTGGAGGATAAGGGAAGCCGCGCGAAGTGCCTGATGATCGGCATGCAGCCGGACCACATGGCCAACCTGGAGAAGGTATATGCCAGCTACGGGCTGCGGGATCTGGACCAGCTGGTCTTTATAGACGGGAAGCCCGAGAATCTGTATGCCAATCCGGAGGAGCCGGACTGGGACGGCCTGATGGCGCATGCCCGGGAATGGTTCCACGACTGTGCAGCCGTGGGCGTGACACAGATCTATCCGCGCGCGGACGGCGGACGGCTGGAGCGGCGCGCGAAAGACATTCTGCGGGATGAGCTGGGTGTCCCGGTCACGACAGCCTATGATCTCTTCGACGAGGTCGACGTGCTGAAGAGAGGAGCCGGGACATTGCTCAATGCCAGGCTCGTCCCGCTGATTGACCAGTTTCTGCAGGCAGTGAGAGCGGCGCTGAAGGAGCGGGGACTGGATATTCCGCTCGCGATTGTCCGAAGCGACGGCAGCCTGATGTCAGAACTGATGACCAGAGACGTGCCGGTGGAGACGCTTCTGTCAGGTCCCGCGGCCAGCGCCATCGGCGGCAGCGTGCTTACCCGTGAGGACAACGCGATGATCGTAGATATGGGCGGCACGACGACAGATGTGGCGCTGATCCGGGACGGCCATCCCCTGACAGCCAGCCAGGGTATTTCCATAGGTCCGTGGCGCACGACCGTGCGGGGCCTGTATGTGGATACCTTCCTGCTGGGGGGAGATTCCTCCGTGCGCTTCGCGGAGGGCGAGCTTTACCTCGACGGCCGGCGCGTCATCCCGATTTCCCTGCTGGCCAAGCGTTGGCCGTACGTGACGGAAAAACTCCGCGACCTGGTTCTGGAGAGCCGCCATCACACGAGAATGATCAGCGAATTTTTTGTCTTACAGCGGGAACCCGGTGAGGACGAGGATTTCTCAGAGAAAGAGCTGCGGATCATCGACGCGCTGCGCAGCGGTCCGCTGCCGGTGCTGGAACTCGCGGAGAAGGTGGATACCAGCATTTATACCCTGCAGACAGACCGGATGGAGGAGGAAGGCATCCTGATGCGGAGCGGCCTGACCCCCACGGATATCATGGTGGTAAAAGGAGATTTTCCCATTTACGATCCCCAGGCTGCGCTCTATACCATCCGCTTCCTGTCCTACAATGTTTCCGATTCTGAAGAGGAGATTCCGGATGTCGTATACCGACTGGTGGCAAAGAAGATGTACTGCAATCTGGTCCGGATCCTGCTGGAGATCAAATACCCGAAGAAACTGCGCATGATCAGGCAGGAGGGCGTACAGCAGCTGGTGGAATGGGCCTTCGAAGAGGCATATGAGGGAAGAAAGCCGGAGTGGATGGAGATTCCCTTTACAACCGACATGCCGATCATCGGTGTGGGCGCGCCGATCCATATCTTCCTCCCGAAGGTGGCTGAACTGCTTGGGACAAAGGCTGTCATCTGCGAGGAATCACCCGTTGCAAACGCGCTCGGCGCCATAGCCAGCCGCATCGTCACACGCGTTGAAAAACGCGTGAAGGCAGAGTACAAAGGCGCAGAGCTCATGGGCTATTCCGTCTATCAGGGAGAAGACCGCATCATGTTCGACCATTATCCGGACGCGTGCGCCTTCGCCGAGGAACTGTGCCGGAAGCTGGTGCTCGAGAAGGCCAGAAAACAGGGCGCTTCGAAAAATCCCGAGATCCGCGTCTCCATGCGCGAGATAAAGAGCAGCCCGGGCAAGACGGGACTGCTCTTCGAAGGGGTCGTGGAAGCTGTCGCTACGGATACCTTCCAGCTGTAGAGAACCGTAATGACTGTGAGAGCAATAAAAACTGCTGAGAGAGAAAAGATTACTGCAGAGAATAAAAGCTTCAAAGGACAGTCAAAACGAGAATAATGAAATAAAAAAGCAAATTGTACGAATTCGTCTCAGGCACGCTTTCGCTGCCTCTCTCCGCTCCGCTCCGGTCGGCGCTAAACGAACGTCCACCGGACGTTCAGCGCCCTCGCAGCGGTACTAAGCTCCCGCTGAAGCGGATCGCCATACCCGCAGGGCACAAGC
>CAMODP010000212.1 GCA_946611445.1 uncultured Eubacterium sp. | reverse complement strand
GGAAGGTTACTTCACCGTAGCCGGCACATGGTATGATTTCCTCCGCGATGACAAGCACATCCTGGAAGACTACATGTGGCATGCAGATGAGGCAGAGGCTTCCATGGGTCTGTCCCTGTATCCGGAACTGATGCATATGGATCTCGTAGAAGACGGCGCAGGCACCCCGATCGTAGACGGCAAGTGGAAAATGGCTCCCGGTGAGTCTTCACATCCGTGGCAGTTCTACCACTTCGCAGGCACCTTCGCTCTGCTGGAGAAGGATGATCTGGATAATGGCGTTATCGGCAATCCGACCAAGGCCACAAAGGAAAAGGGCGATGCTCTGGTAGAGCGCGCTGTCGAAGGCTACAGCAACTTCATCACCGAGCTTCTGGAGAAGCATCCGGTAGGCGTGAACCCGCTCGGATTCCGCAACCCGCTCGGCTTCAACGGCTTCAATGGCGGCAAATGGTTCGACTATGATGATCAGCACGACGAGAAGGGCCGCTACAAAAAGTAAGCAGTCTGGCTGTAAGGCGAGAAAATGCTGATTTAATTAAAAAAGAATCAGGAGACAGGGGTCAGATCTCGGAGACAGGGGTCAGACCTCTGTCTCCTGTTTTTTCCTGTTTATCATTCCGAAACGGAAAGGAGACAGAGATCTGACCCCTGTCTCCCTCGGAATTCGATCCCCTGTCTCCGGCAGCCGTCTGTCTTCAGATGATCAGGACACGGTAATATCCGGTACGCCCTTTTCCCGCAGGAACGCCATTGTTTCTTCCAGACTGCGTATGCCGGCATTGGCGCCGACTTCCTGAATAACGCATGCGGCGCATGCAGTGCCCAGTCTGGCGCAGTCCGGGTGGCTCATTCCCTGCAGGACGCCGGTCAGAAATCCGGAGACAAAGGCATCGCCCGCACCTGTGGAATCCCTGACCGGGACGTCACAGGTGCCGCACCGGAATTCCTCTTCTGCGCTGCGGAAATAGGACCCGCGCGCGCCGAGCTTGATGACGACGTTCCGGACACCTGCGGACAGAAAATAGTCCGCGATCTGCCGCTCATCTGAAGTCCCCGCGATTTTCTCCGCCTGTTCGATGCTGGGCAGGAAGTAGTCCAGGTGCGGGTAGCAGCAGCGGATGACGGAATCCCAGCGGCCGGACAGGTCGCTGGTCACGTCCATGGACGTGATGACACCGCGGGACTGTGCCTCCCGGAGAACGTGGGCGGCCCCTTCTCCGTCGAACCCGGTCAGGTGAAACGTGCTGCCGATCTGCAGCAGGCGGCATTGATCCAGAAGAGACAGGTCGATGTCCTCCGCGCAAAGCTCTGTGCTGGTGCCCGGGTAATAGAAAAACGCCCGTCCCTCATCTTCCTTGATCAGAATGGTCATTTTTGCCTGCGGCGTCTCCGTGCGGATGACATGGGACATGTCTATGCCGGCTTCCCGCCCAAGGGAAAGCAGATGTTCGCCGATGACGTCGGTGCTGAAACGCCCCGCGCAGCAGACCCTGTTTCCCAGCTTCGCCAGATCAATGGCGTTGTTGAAGGCATCCCCGCCCGGGCGAATCCGTATCTCATCCGCTTTTTCGGCAAAAGCGTCAAAGCGGATATTCTTCACGCCGCTGACAATTATGTCGGCCAGCATCTCTCCGATACACAGGACGTCATATCTCTTTTGCGTTCCGGTTTCTTTTATGATCTCAGACATTCTTCACTCCTGCAGGCGCTGCGGCCTTATGCGTCAGACCTGGAAAACGCGTTCTTCATGCGGTTGCTGGTCTCATCCAGAACCAGATGCAGAACATCAGATGTGCATTTCCGCAGTGATTCAGCCAGCTCCCGGTTGGCACCCCGGATGACGGCGGATACGCCTGCCGTATCTTTTTCGGTATCCGGCTTTTCCAGGATTTCCCTGACCTCCCGGTCACAGCGGTTCAGTATGGCGTGCGCTTCACTCTGCATCCGGATCTGGTAGCGTTCTATATGGATCCGGCTTGCGCTGTACTGCGCGTCGGCCAGTGCTCCGATCAACCGGCAGTTCCAGTAGAAGCTGGAAGTATCAACGTCCGCCTCTGTATGGGCGAGATAGGCGGGCACTTCGTCCGTATTGGTATAGAACGGGACGAATGTATTGAATACATTGGAACCGAACGTCAGCCACTCCACCGCGCAGATCTCGTCCGGAACATACGGGCGCAGCTGCAGCAGGGCCAGGAAATCCGTGCGGTTGACGCCGATGCAGCGATAGGCGCCGCGCATGGAGGCATCGCCGGCGGAGGCATACGGGTCATACGGCGTTCCCTGAAAATGGCCGGACAGGATGTATTTGACATCCTCGACCGTGATTTTCTTTTCAGGACGAAGACTCCAGGGGAGGTCATCGTCTGTGGGCCGGTACTGCGCGTCTGCGCCGTCCCAGCGGAAGGTGCGGGGATTGAAATAGCGGCACATGGACCAGGCCCGCGGGGTATTGTAGATGCGGTCGGCGTCATCATGCGTTCCGAAGGCATCCCTGGGATTCAGGGTCCCGTCCGCGGAGAGATCCAGATGGTATTCGGCAATGAAGCCGCGCATATCAGGGGAACATAGGTGACACTTTCCCTCTCCCAGCGCATCATCCAGGTCAAAGCTGTCGATCCCGGACTGGTTCGGCATGACGACATACCGGTCGTCGGGAACTCTTTTTGCGATCCAGTGATGGCCTCCCAGTGTTTCCATCCACCAGATTTCCTCACGGTCGGAGAAGGCAATGCCGTTCATCTCGTATGTGCCGTACTTTTCCAGCAGTTCCGCCAGACGCAGCACGCCCTCCCGGGCGCTGCGGATATAAGGCAGCACAAGTGTCACAATATCTTCCTCACCGATGCCGCCGGGCTGTTCCGGCGCGTCACCTTCGGCAGGACGGAGAACCACAAGGGGATCCGCGCCCAGCACCCGCTCATTGGAGGCGATGGTCTCTGTAGCGGTCATGGCTACATTGGCAGCGTTGATGCCCGCGCCGGCCCAGATTCCTTCTCCTTCCAGGGCGTTCGGGACTGCTGTGTAGCGGAGCGGGTTATCCGGCAGGTCAATTTCTACATGACTGAGAACAGAACGGTACCTCCGCGGCTGCTCTTCCGGGGAAATCACAGAAAGCTTCTTCGGCGTATAGCTTCCGGCTCCGGAATCATCATTGCGGGCGATCATGGTCGAGCCGTCATAGGAAGCCCTGCGGCCGACCAGAAGTGTTGTACAGGGCATGGGTAAAACCTCCTTTGCTATGCTGTATATGTCTGACATGTAAGATATGAAGGTGTTCTGCAGCGGCATGAAAATGCCGTGCCCCTGTATTCTAGCACTGCTGCCTCCTTTGCACAAGAAGACGGATCGGGTTATCCGTAGGGATGGATCTGGGCTCCTTTGTTTGCCATTTAATTGCCATTTAATGTAGTAATATCGGACGTCAGCCAGGGTCAGTAATACCGTCT
>CAMODP010000211.1 GCA_946611445.1 uncultured Eubacterium sp. | reverse complement strand
CAGGCAGAACCCCGTCAGCCGTTTTGTCTGCAGCAGCTGCCGGAACTGATCTTCCGTGCGGATCTCCGCCCAGTACGCAAAGTCCGCCGTCTCCTCTCGGGATTCCGGACTATCCACCGGCCCTGCGCTCATCTCTGCGGCACTTGCCGGCCCGGCACTCTTCTCTGCCGCATCTGCCTGCCACACACGGGGCTCTGCAGCCTGCTTCTGACCGTCCGTGTCATCTGAACTGTCGTCAGCCCTGACACCTGCATGCCGCCTGAACAGGCCGGCAGTTTTGCTCTCCAGTTCTGAAAAAGCTTCCCGCCGGAGTTCGTTGAGCTGTCCGACAGGAACAAAGATATCGGGATCCATATTCACCGTCAGGCTGCGAAAACGGAAAGGACTGCCGCCCGTTTTCATCATCCGGCGGCGCACTTCCTTCTCTGAAAGAGGCTGGTTTCTCGCGGGATCCGGCGCCTGGCCATATACCGTTGCAGACATTCCGGACGCCGCTATTCCCATATCACCTGACGCTTCACGAACAGCTTCAGTCGGATTAGTCGCTCCGTATACGGCGCCGGCCAGAGTCTCCGCTTCGTATATGGAGCCGGCTGGGTCCTCCGATGCGTATACGGCATGCGCCGGCCATACCGTCAGAGAGGCTTCCTGCCCCTTCTTCAGCGTAAGGCTGCCGTCGATCTCCGCCTGCAAAGCAAGCGCGGATGCCGGTGACGCGAGTGCATTGCGCATCTCTTCCGTCACCCTCTGCGCAGCTTCCTGACGGACGCCGTCCAGCTTCTCATTGCGCAGGGCTATCATGTCCCTGCCGTTCCAGACCTGGTAATATCCTCTGTTAAACCCGTCCCTGTTGAACAGGTCCCACAGGAACTGCCTGTCTTCGCTGCTGACATGGTAACCGGTTTTCTCCCCGGCCATCTCCAGACACTGGTCCAGATACTTCCTGTACACCCGCACGACGCCGGCGGTGTACTCCGGCTTCTTCATGCGCCCCTCGATCTTCAGCGAGCAGACACCTGCTGCCAGGAGCTCCGGCAGAATCTCGACGGTGCACATGTCCTTCATGTTCAGAGGATACTGTGTATGTCTGCCTGTCAGCAGCTTCCCGTCCTCATACACACGGAACGGCAGGCGGCAGATGCCTGCGCACCGGCCGCGGTTGCCGCTGCGGCCGCCTGAGAGACTGCTCATCAGGCACTGGCCTGAATAGCTGTAGCACATCGCGCCGTGGACGAAGCACTCGATCTCCATGCCCGTCCGGTCATAGATAGCCCGGATTTCCTCCAGAGAGAGCTCCCTGGCAGGCACGACGCGGCAAAATCCGTTTTTCTGTAAAAAATCCGCGCCATGCGCACCGGTGACCGTCATCTGGGTGCTGGCATGGAGCGGAAGCTCCGGAAATTCTTTCTGTAAAAAATCGGCGACGCCGAAATCCTGGACAATGACGCCGTCCAGCCCCTGCCGGTAAAACGGAAGCAGCCAGTCATACAGCTCCCTCTCCAGTTCTCTGTCTTTGAGCAGGGTATTGACAGTCAGGTACAGCCTGCGTCCCAGGATATGCGCCTGGTCGATCGCCTGCAGCAGCTCTTCATCACCCGGATTGTCTGCGTACGCGCGGGCGCCGAAACGTCCGCCGCCGATATATACCGCGTCGGCCCCCTCTATAAGGGCAGCGCGGAACGCGTCGACCGAGCCGGCAGGAGCCAGAAGCTCACACCTCACTTTCTGCCGCCTCCCTTCAGACGTTCGATCTCCTTTTTCAGCTTTGCGATCTCCACCTGCGCGGACACAAGGTCATGCTTCGCGTCGTAGGTATCCTGGTCCTTGGACTCAATATCCGCTTCCATAGCCTCTGCGCGGGCTTTCGCCTTGAAATAGTCGTCCGCGATATTCAGCGCCAGAAGCGTCGATTTCGAGTCAGCGCTCTGTCTGCGGTATCCCGGCAGGGTCGAGAGTTCACTGATCTTTGTATTTAAATAATAGGCAACCCGCTGCAGATAATCCTCCGTCTCATATCCGCTCAGGGTAATGATCTTGCCGTCTATAAGCACTTTGATCGAATTCTTTTCCGCCATATCTGTTTCTCCCCCTGCCAGAAGCAATATTCAAAAACATTATAAAGCCTGCCGCTTCGTTCGTCAATTTTCAGATGGACCCGTTCGCCCTCTCCCGGTACAGCTCCAGAATCCTCTGCGCCGCCTCTTCCGCCGTGCAGTCTGACGTATCCAGATACACGGCGTCCTCCGCCTGGCGCAGCGGGGACTCTTTGCGGTGCGTGTCCTGATAGTCACGCTGTTCGATATCCATGCGCACCTTCTCCGGGTCCGGATTTTCTCCCTTTTCCCGCAGTTCCAGAAGTCTCCGTTCAGCGCGCGCTTCCACGCTGGCTGTCAGGTAGATCTTGAGCGGGGCCTGCGGCAGCACGACGGTGCCGATATCGCGGCCGTCCATGACCACATCCTGTTCCGCGGCGATCTCCTGCTGCAGCCGGACCAGATACTTCCGTACGCCTGCGCAGGCGCTGACGCGGGATGCCAGCATACCCATCTTCTCCGTGCGGATCCTGCCGGTCACATCCTCCCCGTCCAGAAAAATGTGCTGACCGTCGTCCATCAGCCGCAGGGAGATGGATGCCTCCTGCACATCTCTTTCCATCGCGGCAGTGTCATCCATATCCGTACCGCGCTCTTCCAGAAAAAGAGCCGCCGCCCGGTACATCGCGCCGGTATCCACATACAGGAACCCCAGCGCGGAGGCCGCCAGCTTTGCCACTGTGCTCTTTCCGGCGCCGGCCGGTCCGTCTATAGCTATCTGAAAACTCATATGTCATCCTTTCTCCTGCGGCCCGTTGTATTTCAGGCACAGCATCGTGATATCGTCGAACTGCTCTGCCCCCGCCACAAACGTGTCGATGTCATTACTGACATTCTCAAGCACTTCCTTCGCGCCGGCAGCGGGATTGCGGTTCAGCGCGTCCAGCATGCGGTCGATGCCGAACAGCTCCAGCTCCGCGTTTGCGGCTTCCGTCACGCCGTCCGTGTAGACAAACAGACTGTCTCCGGGATACAGCGCAAAAGGATGCTCCCGGAATCTGATGCCTTCCACCGTGGCCACTGCGGGCGAATGGCGGTAGATCTGCAGGGCAAATTCTCCGCCGGCCCTGCACAGGGCGGGGTGCTCATGGCCCGCGTTTGCCGCGACGCCTTTTCCCGTGGAAAACTCCAGCACGGCCAGCCAGACCGTTACAAACAGTTCGATTTCATTGCCCTCGCACAGCTGTTCATTTACGCTCCGCAATGTCTCAGCCGGGCTCCTGCCTTCCTGAAGGCAGGTCTTGATCAGCACCCTGGAGACCATCATGAACAGGGCAGCCGGTACGCCTTTGCCGGACACATCGGCCATGACCAGCGCGAGATGGTCATCATCCACCAGGAAGAAGTCATAGAAGTCGCCGCC
>CAMODP010000210.1 GCA_946611445.1 uncultured Eubacterium sp. | reverse complement strand
AAAGTCAAAGTCCGGCACAGCCTCCGGAAAAAGAAGCCATAATTTACCGTCAGCCCGGAGAACCTGAGTGAACGACAGCCGGGACGGAGGCAGGGGCCATCCAGGTGGTCGACTTCAGCGAGTACGTGTCCGAGACCGGCCGAATCTTATGTGGCCGGGCATATCTGCCCCGGGCACATTAGATGAGCAGGCTCGGACCGGCGCAGCGGAGACCATCCGGATGACCCCTGCTTCAGTTCCGGCGTCCGTCCTTACTACATTAAATGGCAAATGAGTCCTGGAGAACTGCCCCTTTGTCATTGCTCATCAAGTGACACAGCTGTGACAGATCCTCTGCTATACTGAACCTGGATTTGAAACAGATGTATTTTTGGATCACCTGACGGAAAAGTCCTGAAGAGAAAAAAACGGAAGTAAAAAGACCTGAAAAACAGGCAGAAAGAGAGGCTGCAATGAGAAGAAAAGTATTTATGGCAATGGCACTGTCAGCGGCTATGGTTATGCCGATGGCGTATACCGTTTCTGCCGAGACAGATGCTGCGGAGATGAAGGAGTACACAAATGGCGGAATGGTCCTCGCCGTTCCGTCGGAATATGACGATCTGCTGCTGGTTGACATGCCTGAGGACGGCAGCGCGCTGTTTACGGTCGCGGAAAAGGCCTCCGTCGAGGCGGGAAAAGCCCGCGGCGTCGATGAGGACGCGGGACTGGGCGCACTGTTCAGCATTGAGACGGCCGATGAGGAAACCGTGCAGAAAATGCTCTGCGGGGATATGTCCGGCATGGATGTCTTTGCTGAGGGAGAAGACGGGACATATTATCTGTCCTGCCATCCGACGGATGTGCGTCTGGAGTTTGCCGAAGGCGCGGATCAGGATGCTGCGATGAAACAATGGGAGATGCTGAATACGTGGGCCGGGGAGAAGATGAAGGAAGACTTCATCGCCGCCAATCCCGGACTGAAGGAGAAGTTCTTCGGAAATACGGACCTGGACATCACGCTGGCCAGGATCGCCTATGAAGACTTTAAAGACTACACGGTCAGCACTCTGGAATTCGGCCCCATGGAGCCGAAGGATGTGGATCCCGCCCCGTTCCTGAAGCGCCTGGAAGGGATGGATATGAATTATACTGACGAGGAATTCCCTGACGGCGAGTACGCTGTCCTGGCACTGCCGGAGGAGAACAAACGGTTCGACTTTTCCTTTGGTTCCGGAGTGGAGAACTATGTAAGGGAAGTCATCACCTACGACGACGGGGAAGAGATGGAGACCGTATATAAGGCGGCCTTCCCCGATGCAGAGACAAAGGCAAGCGCTGTCATGGAAGACTGGTATCATGCCCTCGCTGAGGCAAATGGAAAGTAACCGCAGTAAAACAGGGGACCTGTCCCCTTGGTCCCCTCTGCCCTGCCGGCCTGCTGCCGGCAGGGCTTTTTTTACTGTAATCGGATATCAGATCCCATAACTGTCAGGAATATGGTATAATAACATTTACAATTATCAGAATATATACCGCATATTTTTTCAGAGAGAGTGTGTGGAATACGGCAGACAAGCAGGAAGGAGACTACAATGCTGATCATCGGAAACGGTTATGTGATTACCAGAGACCCGGAGCGGCCGTATCTGGAAAACGGAGCGGTTGTCATAGACGGCACGGAGATCTGCGGGATCGGCCGGTCAGACGAAATGCGGGCGGCGCATCCGGACGCGGAGTGGATCGATGCCGCTGGCGGCGTGATCATGCCGGGCCTGATCAACGCGCACACGCATATCTATTCCGGCCTGGCCAGAGGCCTGGCCATTGCGGGAAACAACCCGACAAATTTCCTGGAAGTACTGGAGGGCACATGGTGGGCGATTGACAGGAAGCTGGATCTTGACGGGACCCGGGCCAGCGCGTACGCGACTATCCTGGACTGCATCCGGGACGGTGTGACGACGATCTTTGACCACCACGCCAGCTTTGGAGAGATACCCGGATCACTTTTTGCGATTAAGGACGTCGCCGCTGAGCTCGGTATCCGGGCGTGCCTGTGCTATGAGGTGTCAGAGAGGGACGGCGAAGAGAAGACAGAACAGGGCATCCGCGAGAACGCTGAATTTGCGAAGTGGGCGAGGGAAGCGGATGACGCCATGATCAAGGCCATGTTCGGCGGCCATGCTCTGTTCACGATCTCGGATCATACGTTTGAGAAGATGGTTGAGGCCAACAACGGCATGACCGGTTTCCATATCCATGTGGCGGAGGGCATGAATGATGTATACGACAGCCTGCGGAATTACGGCTGCCGCCCGGTAAACCGGCTGCTGTACAACGGCATCCTGGGTGAGAAGACCCTGCTGGGGCACTGCATCCATGTGAGTCCGGCGGAGATGGACATCATCAAGGAGACGGGAACTATGGTCGTCAACAATCCGGAGTCTAACATGGGAAACGCTGTGGGGTGCGCGCCCGTCCTGCAGATGATGCAGAAGGGGATCCTGGTCGGCATGGGCACGGATGCCTATACGCATGACATGCTGGAGAGCCTGAAGGTCTTTCTGATCATACAGAGGCACCAGGCCGCGCTGCCGAATGTGGCCTGGGGAGAAGACATGCAGATGCTGTTTGTCAACAACCGCGCCATCGCAGAAAAGTATTTCGGAAGGACGCTCGGCATCCTGAAAGAGGGGGCTGCAGCGGATGTGATCGTCATGGATTATAAGCCCTTTACGCCTTTCTCAGATGAGAACATCGACGGGCACATGCTGTTCGGCATGATGGGCAGGAACTGCCGGACTACGGTTATCAATGGCAGAGTGGTGTATAAGGACAGAGAGTTTATCGGGATCGATGAAGAGAAAATCAACGCGTGGACCATGGAGCAGAGCAAAAAGCTGTGGGGCGCCCTGAATCACAGGGTGTACTGAGATTACAGTGCCGGGACACAGGCTGCTTTTGGCGGGAAAACACAGCTGACGCGGGTGAGAGACGCAGGCAAGGAGGAGAACATGAGTGATGTGATGCAGCCGATGCCGTTCGGCCAGCTGATGGAGTGGATACTGCAGGAATACAAAAAAAACGCATCGGTGTTTGGAATAGACAAGCTGGTGCGGCATGACAGCGGACAGGCACTTCCGATCTTTGATGAAAAGATCGAGGCGCCCTTCGGACCGGCAGCCGGCCCGAATACCCAGCTGGCCCAGAACCTGATTGCCGCCTATGCGGCAGGCTCCCGTTTCTTTGAGCTGAAAACGGTGCAGATCATGGACGGTGAAGAACTCGCTGCCTGCGTGAGCAAGCCCTGCATCACGGCCGGAGACGAGGGCTACAACTGCGAGTGGTCGACAGAGCTGTATGTGCCCCAGGCCTTCGCGGAGTACGTCAAGGCCTGGGTCGCCTGCAAGATTCTGGCGAAGGAACTGGGACTGGGCGATCCGGACGCTTTTGTGTTCAACATGTCGGTCGGCTATGACCTG
>CAMODP010000209.1 GCA_946611445.1 uncultured Eubacterium sp. | reverse complement strand
GGGGCCCTGATGCTGCGAAAGGACAATCTGCCGGCCCCGGCAGCTGCCGTAGCCGCCTGCATACACGGGCTCTGCGGAGAGAGGGCGGCAGGGGAGAAGCACTCCCGCGCGGCAGTAATCGCCTCTGACCTGTTCGGCCAGATCGGGTGCTGGCTGTGACTGCGCAGCCGGAAGAACTTCCGTTTTAGATGCGTTCTTCCCCGTCTTGACGCAGATCAGACGTTCATGGTATAGTCTAGAGAAGTATGGTTTACCGTAAATGTAAGCCGAAATATAATGCTTACAACGCCAAAAGTACCGAACCCACGCAAGCTGGCTTGCAGGTGGGTGAGAGTACTTGGGGCGTGCCTCCGACATGAGGACGAAGTGGGGCGAATGCACCACGAAAGTCCGAATGGCGGGAGGATTGTGGAAGTGCGAAGCACGGAACAATCCGTAAGCTACTTTTGTCAACCTAAATTTAAAAAAGCAGGAGCATATTTCTATGTCAGGACATTCAAAGTTTGCGAATATCAAGCACAAAAAAGAAAAAAACGACGCTAAGAAGGGCAAAATTTTTACGATCATCGGCCGTGAGATCGTCATCGCCGTAAAGGAAGGCGGCCCGGACCCGAATAACAACAGCAAGCTGCGCGACGTCATCGCGAAGGCTAAAGCCGCGAATATGCCGAATGACACCATCGAGCGCGGCATCAAGAAGGCCGCGGGAGACCAGAACGCGGACAATTACGAGCACATCACATACGAGGGCTACGGCCCCGGCGGCATCGCCATCATCGTCGAGACGCTGACCGACAACAAGAACCGGACAGCGGCCGACGTCCGCAGCGCCTTTACGAAGGGACAGGGCAATGTCGGCACGCCTGGCTGCGTCTCTTTCATGTTCGACGAAAAGGGACAGATCATCATTGACCGCGAAGAGTGCGAGATGAGCGCGGATGATCTGATGATGATCGCGCTGGATGCCGGCGCGGAGGACTTCAACGAGGAAGAGGATTATTTCGAGGTGCTCACGGCGCCGGATGATTTCTCTGCCGTACGCGAAGCTCTGGAGAAGGAAGGGATTCCCATGGCCGAGGCGGATGTCGCCATGATTCCGCAGACAAAGACGGCTCTGGAGGATGAGACAGGACGCAAGAATCTGCAGCGTATCCTGGACCTTCTGGATGAGAGCGATGATGTGCAGAACGTCTACACGAATCTGGATGGGGAGCTGGATGAGTGAGCGGCATCTGCCCGCAGCTGTGCCGGACAGGGATCCGGTCATAATTTATGGTAAGCGAAGAAAGCAATTGCGGAATGAGCTTGCTCAAATCCGCAATTATTCTCTGAGCAGGAATATCGTAAACGAATTCAATTAATTCGTTTACGGTAGTAATCGGGAGCATGCAGACTATGGCACCCATAACAGAAGGGGAGTAATGGGGGTTATGTCAGTTTTTCAGGCTTTCATCCTGGGCGCGCTGCAGGGCATCACTTCGGTCCTGCCTGTCAGCAGCTCAGGGCATCTTTTGCTGGCCGGCACTCTGATGGGGACAGAGGGCGGTCTTTCTATGCAGTTTCTGGCAGGGATCCACATGGGGACGCTGCTGGCGGTTTTGCTGGTGTGGCGCAGGGATACCCTGCATATGTTTTCTGCTGCCGCGGATATTCTGTGGGATATACTGTACAATTTCCGTACGTGGTTCCTCCAGAGATGGCATCCCGAGCGGCTGCAGTACCGCCGCCTGGTATACGGGCGATGGCGCAGACGCACGGCTTATGTGGCGACGGCATCTGTCTGTACGATGGCCGTCGGGCTGATTCTGCGCAGACCGGCGGAGCGGGCGGCCGGGAGTCTTCTGTATACGGCTATGGGCTTTTTTGTGACAGCCCTTGTACTGATTATTTCGGTATATGCCTCGCCCGCGCGCAGAAAAAAACTGACCGCGTCGCGTGAAGCGGTAGTGACCGGTCTGTTTCAGGGCGTGTCTGTATTTCCGGGCGTGTCCAGACTGGGCATGGTCATGGCTGCCGCGGACCTGCAGGGACTGCCGGCAGGTTTTGGCGTGTATACCGGATACCTGCTGGTTTTTCCTGCCGTTTTCGGCGGACTGATCGTGGAGATCATCGCAGGCGCATCCGCAGGGGGCGGCACAGCCGTCGGCACCGGCGCATGGATCGCCGGCATTGCCGCGAGCACGCTGACATCTTCCCTCATGATGCGGCGGACGGCGCGGTTTCTCGCAAGACACGGGAAAAGGGGATTTTCCCTGTACTGTCTTGCGGCGGGGATTTTCTCGCTGGCTCTGTATCTGTAAGAACAGAACCGGTATCTATAAACTGTAAGGGGATATTGAATTTGGCACAGACGAAAGGACAAAAAGCCGCCACGGCAAAAAAAACGTCATCAGGCAGCAGAAGGCAGACTGCCTCCTCCGGCAGAAAACAGACTGCCTCCGGCAGCAAAAAGTCTTCGGCAGGCAGCGGAAACAGGTCATCTGCCTCCGGCAGCAGAAGCAGGACAGCCGCCGCAAAGGCAGAGGCTTCTGAGCTGCGTCTGAGAGGCGATATCCTTGTCCTTCTGGCATTTGCACTGAGCGTTTTGCTGTTCATCGGCAATCTGGGATTCGGAGGCGTACTCGGCAAAGCCCTCTCTACGGTGGCTTTCGGCCTGTTCGGCCTGATGGCCTATGTGCTTCCGTTTCTGTTTTTCTACTGTTTCCTGTTTATACTGGCAAACGGAAGCGGCTATGCGGCCGGTCTGCGGATCGGCGGGCTCTGGGGCCTGTATGTCTTCATCTGTGCTTTTTTCCAGCTCGTCCTGTACGGCTTCGAGCGGGAATACAGCTTTACGGACTATTACAGCCAGAGCGCGCTGGATCATTCCGGCGGCGGCTTCTGCGGCGGTTTCCTGGTCAAGGTGTTCGGCACTGCCTTCGGTACGATCGGTGCCTATGTGGTCATCCTGATCGGCCTGGTGATCTTCACGATCATGCTGACACAGAAACCGCTCCTTTCTGCACTGCGTGTGCACAGCGGCGAGGCCTACGGCGCCGCGCTGGAGCAGCGCGAGGAGAGACTGGCTCTCATTGAGGAACGCAGAGAGGCCCGCAAAGCCGAGCTGGAGGAACGGGCGCTGCAGAGAGAAGAGGAGGCCCTGCTCCGGGAGGAGCGCAGGCTTCAGAAAGAAGAAGAGCGCCGTCTGCAGAAGGAAGAACTGAAGCGCCTGCAGAAGGAGCACGAAGCGGAGCGCAGACAGGGCAGAACAGGTCAGACTGCTGCCGCGACGGTGCAGACACGGACTGTGACAGAGCCCAGACCGCTCCAGATCGTGACGCTGAGCGATGCGTCCGATGCTTCCGGTGCCTCCGGCTCTGTATATGATGATACTATTACTGCAGGAGGTTCCGCCTCTGATGCACTGTCCGCCGGAACCATTCCGGACGGGAATATGGACCCGTCCGACGCCTTTTCCGGAGCGGG
>CAMODP010000208.1 GCA_946611445.1 uncultured Eubacterium sp. | reverse complement strand
TATGGATGATATAAAAGCATTTGCGGAAACTGTCTATGACCGGTTCGACAGACTGGGATACTGCGATGAGGAGGAGCAGCAGCTCCCGCCGCGGGAGGTGCTGGAGGAAGTGTGCAATGTCCTGCTCAATGTCAGCTGTATGCCGGAGGAGGGCCGGTATCCGGCGTTCCGGGTGTGTTTCATTGATCCGGATTCTCCGTTTCTTGATGTGTTCCTGTATGCCCATGTTCTTCGTTTCCGGGAGCCGGTACGCTTCAACAGGTGGGAACTGCACAAGCTGGCGCTTGCCATGAATGCGGACATGAGCTATCTGCTGGTGGATATCAACACGGATCCGTTTCTGGTACGTGGGATGATTGTCTCCTATACGGCATGGATCAAGATCATGACCAGAGAGCAGTCAACCGGCATCAGAATGCCCAGAATTCCAAACATAGCGGTAACCGGGCCCGGCAGGCTGGAAGCCTGCTTCGGGGAGATGACGGTGGTCAGCTATTATGCAGGCAGCTGCGGGCTTTTCCGTACTGATACATTTACATCGACTCTGGTCGCGCAGGCGCTCCGGGAGAATGCAAAGATTCCGGAGCAAGACCGTCTCAGTCTGCTGTACCGGATGATCTGGCATGCGAAAAAGCTGGAACACGGCGGCCTGATTTTTCTTGTGCCGGACGTGGAAGCCTGCGCGCCATATATGGATATCAAATACGAACTGCCGGTCCGCTGTCTGTTTCAGGGAGAGACAGACACGGAAGAAACCGCCGGTGTCCGGCGAGAGAAGGAGATTACGGCTTACGCGGGGCTGCTGGCAAGACTGACCGCGGTAGACGGCGCCGTCATCCTGACAAAGGACTTTGACCTGGTCGGATTCGGCGCGGAACTGCTCATAAATCCGGCGAAGCGGCAGCGGCCCGACATGCATTTCATCGGGCCGGATGACTGCGAAGAACTTGGGAGGCGTTTCGACGACAGCGGCATGCGCCACAGAGCCTGTTATTCATTCTGCGATGCGGTGGAAGGAGCCGTGGGCATCGTCATATCACAGGAAGGTACGGTCAGGGCATGTACAAGACATGACGGCAAAGTGGTCGTCTACAGCCACGTCGCCCTGCCGATCGGCGAGTAAGCCGAGACGGAGAGGAGACAGGGGTCAGACCTGGAGGAGACAGGGGTCAGACCCCTGTCTCCTCGAAACAACGAATAACATGAAAAGGGGAGGAGACACAGGTCTGACCCCTGTCTCCGCCGAGTGAGGTGCCCGAATGAACAGCATCGGTGATAAGAAAACAGATAAAGAGCAGGCGGACCGCGCGTATCAGCTGATGTTTGATACGGCGGCGGGCTGGCTGCGGGAGAAGGACCCGCGGGAGATTGCCCGGCTTAGCGGGGCGTTGTATGACGAGGAGGAAAATGCGTTCCGGATCAGCATGATGGGAAGGCCGCTGCGGATCGACTGGCCGTCCTGTCTGATCACGCCCCGGCCGGAGAACTGGCAGTTTCTGGTGCTGCTGCATTATCTGAATCTGGCGGACGGAACCCCGGCATCGGGGGAGAGGTTCTCTTTCCGGGATATGAAGGATGGCATGGTCAGGGGCGGCAAATTTGAGTTTACCGCTGACAGGACACTGGGCAGAATCCTGAAAGGAAGATCGGAGGAGCAGATTTTGGCCGCATGTGCCGGCCTCGGGGGGATACCTTGCGAAGGAAAAGGCGATGTAAATGTCGCTGTTCCTTTTCTGCCGAACCTGCCGGTGTATCTGAGCGTCTGGCTGGCGGATGAGGAATTTCCGGCTTCCGGCCATCTTTATCCTGACCGGAGTATAGACCACTGCCTTCTGATCGAAGATGCGGTAACCGCCGGCGAGATTATTCTGCATGAGCTTGAGCTGCAGCTGGCGTAGTGGAGACAGGGTTCAGATCTGTGTCTCCGGGCATCAAACCGGCGAAAGAAGGAGACAGGGGTCTGACCCCTGTCTCCGCCGAGAGGACGGAGAACATATGCTTTACATTATCAGACATGGCCAGACGGCTATGAATAAGGCGAAGGCCCTGCAGGGCAGGAGTGATTCTGAGCTGAACGAGACCGGCAGGGCGGAGGCTGCTGCTGCCGGTGAGCTGTTCAAGGAACAGGGCGTGCTGTTTGACAGGGTCTTTACCAGTCCGCTGAAGCGGGCCGCGGAGACGGCGCGGATCATTGCCGGTTCTGTTCCGGCAGAGGCGGATGCGCGCCTGATCGAGATGGACTACGGGCCGTATGAGGGGATGGACCTGACAAACCCGGCGCCGGAGGTGCTGGACTTTTTCAGGGATTTCGCGAATACACCTGCGCCGGAGGGCATGGAGCAGCTCAGGGATGTGACGGCGAGGCTCGGATCCTTTCTGGAGGACCTGAAACAGAGGGTTTCCCCCGTGGAAAATGTGCTGGTATCGACACATGCCATCGCCATGAAAGGGGCGCTGGAATACCTGACACCGTCATCGAATGGCGCCTGGTGGTCCAGGTATATCGGAAATTGCGCCATATTTGCGGCGGAACTTCGGGACGGACGCTGGAGCGTGCCGGCAGAGTGGGGAGTCAAATCATGCAATGAAATCTTTTAACACTGCCATGCGTGAGCGCTTTGGGTGCAAGGTTTACCGCCTGGCGCTGAGCGCGGATGTGTCCTGCCCGAACCGGGACGGGACGATTGATACCCGCGGGTGCATTTTCTGTTCGGCGGGCGGGTCCGGTGAATTTGCGGCTGACCGCAGGAAGCCGGTTCCTGCGCAGCTGGAGGAGGCCCGTGCCCGCGTGCAGGCGAAGAATCCGGGCGGAAAATATCTGGCGTATTTCCAGAGTTTCACCAATACGTGGGCGCCGGTTCCGTACCTGCGGGACATCTTCACCCAGGCTATGGAGCCGGATGATATCGTTGGACTGTCCGTGGCCACGCGGCCGGATTGTCTGGGAGATGACGTGATGGCGCTCCTTGCGGAGCTGAATGCCCGCAAGCCTGTGATGGTGGAACTGGGCCTGCAGACAATCCATGAGAAGACGGCGGCGTACATCCGGCGGGGTTATCCCCTGCCGGTCTATGATGAAGCCATGAAAAAATGCAGAGCGGCCGGACTGGAGACCGTTGTCCATGTCATCCTGGGTCTGCCCGGCGAGAGCGCAGAGGACATGGAGGAGACCGTCCGGTATGTGGCCGCGTCCGGGGCTGACGGCATTAAGCTGCAGCTGCTCCACGTGCTGCGGGGAACAGACCTGGAGCAGGAGTACCTTGCCGGCCGGGTGCCGGTCATGACGCTGGAGGAATACACAGCATTGCTGCGGCGCCTGCTGCCCTTGCTGCCGGAGCACATGGTAGTACATCGCCTGACCGGCGACGGCCCGAAAAAGCTGCTCATCGCTCCTCTGTGGTCCGCGGACAAAAAGAGGGTGCTGAATACCCTGCGCAGAGAAATACCGGAGGAATTCCGGCCAGGGTAGGA
>CAMODP010000207.1 GCA_946611445.1 uncultured Eubacterium sp. | reverse complement strand
TCCGGAACCGGCTGCGTACCGTCTGGCTGCATCGCTGGATAACGGCAGGAGAGTCTATACGTTCTGCATGTGTCCCGGCGGATATGTGGTCAATGCTTCATCGGAAGCCGGCCATCTGGCTGTCAACGGCATGAGCTACCACGCGAGGGACAGCCGGAATGCGAACAGCGCCGTCATTGTGACGGTTACGCCTGATGATTTCCGTCCGTTTCACCGGGAAGGAATGTCCGATGTTCTCGACGGGTGCGCTTTTCAGCAGGCGCTTGAGGCAGCCGCCTTCAAAATCGGCGGCGGGGGCGCCCCTGTACAGCGGTTTGAAGACTTCAGACAGAACAGGGCAGGTGCGGCAGGTTCCCTGCTTCCCTGCCACAAAGGACAGTGGCAGTACGCGAATGTCCGCTCTCTGTTCCCGGAGGAGCTTGCTTTTTCTCTGGAAGAGGGGATTCTGGCTTTTGACCGGAAAATTCCCGGCTTTGCCATGCCGGATGCCCTGCTGACCGGCGTGGAGAGCAGGACATCATCCCCGGTGCGGATCACGCGCAGCGCGGACACGCTTGAAAGCACGATCGCAGGGCTGTATCCCTGCGGAGAAGGCGCAGGCTATGCCGGCGGCATCACCTCTGCCGCAATGGACGGACTGCGCGCGGCAGAACAGATCGGGGCGAAGTTCCGGCCGTTATGTATTTAAAATTATGTACACATAACTCCGGAACTGTGCTACAATGAGTCATCGTGGTAAGATTTTTCTTCATCTGGAAGAGGATGTCAGGAGAATGACATGAAAGAAAAGTCAACCACCATGAAATCAGCGCCTGTCAGCGAACGGCCGTATGAGAAGTGCCTGCAGAACGGGCCGGGCGTGCTCAGTGACGCGGAGCTGCTGGCTGTGATCCTGCGCACAGGCACATCCGGGCATACCGCCCTTGACGCGGCCCGGGAGATCCTGCAGCTGTGTCCGTACCGGGAGGGCCTTCCCGGCATCCTGCACCTGACTGTTCCGGAACTGCGACGCATCAGCGGCATAGGCAGCGTCAAGGCCATACAGATCCTCTGTATCGGCGAGCTGCTGCGGCGGCTGTCCCGTCAGGAAGCAGAAAAGGTCATGTCGTTTCAGAGTCCTGCGTCTGTGGCTGAGTATTATATGGAAGAGCTCCGTCACTGTGAGCAGGAGACGGTGCGCTGTATGATGCTGGATGTGCGGAATCACCTGATTGCCGAGAAAGAGATATACAGAGGGACCGTAAATGTCTCCGTGCTTTCTCCCCGTGAGATTTTTCTGACGGCCATGTCGTTCCACGCGGTCAGCATCCTGCTGGTTCACAATCATCCGAGCGGAGACCCGACACCGAGTGATGAGGATATTGAGGTTACGAAGCAGATGATCCAGGCCGGTGAAATGCTGGGGATCCGGCTCCGGGACCATATCATCATCGGCGACAACAGATTTGTCAGTCTGCTGGGAGACGGCGAGGAGTTTCTGCAGGAGTAAAGTCATCCGGAGTTTAAATACCGCATGTTTTTTCAGAACGCCTACGGAATCGACCTGGGAACAGATACTGTAAAGATCTGTGACCAGTCCGCGAAACACCGTATTACCAAAGAAAAAAATATGGTTGCCGTACGCGGTCAGGACGATGTATTTGCGGTCGGCAATGACGCGTATGCCATGTTTGAACGCGCGCCAGAGGATATCAGCGTCATCACGCCGATGTCCGGCGGCAGGATCAACAACCTGCTTCTCACAGAGGCACTGCTGCACACACTCCTGCGACGCAGCGAGGGACGCGTGCGGCCACAGTCTGTCCTGTATTTTTCTGTGCCCATGGACATGACAGAGCTGGAGCGGCGGGCATATGCCTCTATTGCGAAAAAAGGGCAGCTGCGCCGCTGTCAGGTGTGGATGGTTGAAAAGCCCATCGCTGACGCGATCACGCTGGGTATTCCGATCCACCGCACAAAAGGCTCCATGATTATCAATATCGGCGCGCGCAGCACGGATCTGTCCGTAATTGCCGACAAAAGGGTTATCATCAACCGTATGGTCCCGATCGGCGGGGACAGCATCAGCGCTGCGATCGCAGAAGGAATTCTGCGGCGTCAGCAGTTTCTGGTAAGTTTCCGCACAGCCCAGCGGCTGAAGCTGTCCTGCGTAAACCTGCAGGCAGCCCCGCCTGAGGGCATCCAGATCAAAGGAATCGATGTGACTGCATCTCTGCCGGGCACCTGCATCGTTCAGTCTTCTATGGTAAATATGCTTGCCAGGGAAGAACTGCAGTCACTGACTGATGAAATACGCCGTTTCCTCGACAGACTGCCCCCGCAGATCCTGCAGGCAGTCAGACAGGAGGGCCTGTATCTGGCCGGCGGCTCCTCACAGTTCCCGGGGATCGGCCCCTTTATGCATGAAAAACTGGACAGTCCCATTCATGTCTCAAAAGAAGCGGATCTGTGCACAGTAACCGGACTGCGGGAAATCATCATGCACGAGGAACTGCAGCACTGGGCCTTTGCCCCGCGTCCGCGAAGATGAACGGAAAGTGCTTTCCATGTATGTGATGAACCTGTGAATGAACGAAGACAGGAACAGAAAATATGAAAAAGAAAGATACACAGGCCGGTGTGAAGCATCTGCTGGTCGTCCTGACCATTGTCTGCTTTGCTTTCATACTGCTTGCTGCCTTTAAATTTATAAATATAGGCCCCGTGAGAGAGGGCGTGAGCTGGCTGATCGTTCCTCTGCAGAACGGCGTAAGCGCTGCCGGAAACCTGCTCGGCGAACGGCAGGCAGAGCGTCGGACGGCAAATGAGCTCTCCGCCGAGAATAAACGCCTGGAAGAGCAGGTCAAGGCTCTTGAGACGCAGAACCTCCGCCTGACAGAAGCCCAGGACAGGCTGGAAGAGCTGGAGGAGCTGTACGCGCTGGATGAGCAGTACTTTGATTACGAGACTGTCGCGGCGCAGGTCATCGCAAAAGAGCCCGGACGCTGGTACAACACCTTCACCATCAACAGAGGGACTTCCAGCGGCATTTCCGTAAATATGAATGTATTGTGTCAGGAAGGTCTGGCCGGCATTGTCACCGAAACAGGCCGGACCTGGGCAAAAGTGCGCGCTGTGGCGGATGACGCCACCAATATCAGCGCGATGCTCCTGCCCACAGGAGATACCTGCATCATTTCCGGAGACCTGGCCCTTCTCGAAGAGGGAAAACTGCGCATGAGCGAGCTCCGGACCGATTATAACGTCGTCACGGGAACGCGGATTGTCACGTCCCAGATCAGTGATAAATACCTGCCCGGACTCCTCATCGGATATGTGGATACCGTAGAGCAGGATCCCAATCATCTGACGAAAAACGGAAAGATCATTCCGGCTGTGGATTTTGAGCATATCCGCAGCGTTCTTGTCATCCTGCACACAAAGCAGGCAGAAGACGAAGACGGACAGATGCAGGAGGCCGAGGAACCGGAAGAGAAGGCGGACTCCGCCGCAGACAGCGCAGAGTCGGCATCGTCTGCTTCCGGC
>CAMODP010000206.1 GCA_946611445.1 uncultured Eubacterium sp. | reverse complement strand
GGGGCGGAGTCTGTCCTCTATGAGCTTGGCGGGATCATTGTCATCCTGGATGCCGGCGGCTGTGCCGGGAATATCTGCGGGTTCGACGAACCCAGGTGGTCCAGCAGAAAATCAGCGGTCTTCTCAGCAGGGCTGAGGGATATGGATGCCGTGATGGGACGGGACAGGCTTCTTGTGAAGAAGATCTGCCGGTGTGCAGAGAAGATCGACGCCCATTTTGTCGCGGTGATCGGCACGCCGGTTCCGGCTGTGATCGGAACAGATCTGAGCGCGGTCAAGCGAATGATCGAGGCACAGCTCAGCCTGCCGGTCCTTACGATGGCAACGGATGGCATGCATCTGTACGACCGGGGCGTGCAGCTGGCGTACATGGCCCTTCTCAGAGAGCTGGACCGCCGGGGGATGCTTGAAGAACCAGGAAACTCGGACCAGAAACCTGACAGGGCGGCGGGACATGCGAACCAGAATCCGGACGGGGCAGCGAGGGACATGGAGCGGCAGCCGGACGGGGCGGCGGGACGCATGGAGTCGGCGGCGTTCGCGGATGGAAGAAGAACCAGGCGGGCAGGTGTCTTTGGCGTCACACCGCTTGATCTGCCGGATGGACAATGCGCGGAGCTGATCCGGCTGGCGCTTCAGGCAGAGGGCTATGACGAGGTGATTTTGTATGGAGACGGCGCGGCTCTGGAGGATTACAGGCGGGCCGGGGAAAATGACGTCAACATCGCCGCCTCACCGGACGGTTTGGAAGCCGTTCATTTTCTGAATCAGCGGTTTGGGACGCCGGTTGAGGTGCGTTTTCCGGGTGCGGTGCGCATGCTGGAAAGAGCAGAGCGTGAAAGGTCAGACCGTGAAAAAGCAGACTATAACAGACCAGACTGTGAAACGCCAGAGAGACAAGGAAAGTCCTGCACGCTGATTGTCCAGAGCCAGATTCTGGGATGCTCCATCCGTGAGGCACTCATAAAGCAGGAGCCTGGACAAAGAATTGTGGTGGCAAGCTGGTTTGAAATGGACCAGGAGCTGATGCAGCCGGGGGATGTCCGCCTGCGGGAGGAAGATGACTTCACGCACCTGGTTCAGATGCTTAAGCCAGACAGGATGATCGCAGACCGTGTGATGGAGAGACTGATCCCGGCGTTTGAAGGGACATTTGTTCATCTGCCGCAGTTTGCCGTCTCCGGGAAGAGCGAGGCAGCCGTCTGAAGTTGATCCGCCGGCGCCGTCAGCCCGACCGCAGGGGGCGGACAAGAGGCCGGCGGCCGGGCTGAAACAGGCAGGGCTGAACAAAACAGACAGAGGCGGGAGAACCAAACTGCAGCAGGAAGGCTGGATGGACAGGCACAGGGATGGAGAAGACCGAGAGAAGACAGATCAGAGTATACGGAATCGTCCAGGGGGTGGGCTTTCGTCCTGCTGTCGACCGCCACGCCCATGCGCTTGGTATCCGGGGAACGGTGGCCAACCGGGGAAGCTTTGTCGAAATCAACGCGGAGGGTGTGCCCTCTGTTCTCGATGAGTTTGAGAGGCGTGTGAAGGAACAGCCGCCGGAGCGGGCGGTCATCCTGAAAATGGATGTGAAGCTGCTGGAACAAAGCCCTGCCGCCGGATTCGGGGACATAGCGGGACAGAGCCAGGAGTCGGATGGCTTCCGGATCGTCGAGAGTGAGAAAACCTCCGGGGAGATTTTCATATCGCCAGACATTGCCATCTGTGATACCTGCAAGGCGGAACTCTTTGACAAAAACAGCAGGCGGTATCTTCACCCTTTCATCAACTGCACGTGCTGCGGGCCGCGTTTTTCGCTTCTGGAGGCGCTTCCCTATGACCGGGAACGCACATCGATGAAAAAGTTTCCGATGTGCCCGCAGTGCCGCCGGGAATACTTTGACCCGAAGTCACGTTTCTATGATGCACAGCCGGTCTGCTGCAACGACTGTGGACCGCAGGTGTATCTGATCGAGCGAGCAGGAGAGACTGACAGGAGGATTTCTGTCCGAGGCGCCGCGGCCATCAGCCGGGCACGGCAGATTCTGGTGCAGGGCGGAATCATTGCTGTGAAGGGAATTGGCGGCTTTCATCTCGCATGCAATGCAGCAGACGAGGATGCGGTGACGCGCCTCAGAAGGCTGAAGAGACGGCCGATGAAACCATTTGCCGTCATGGCGAGAGATGAGGCGGTTTGCAGGCGGGAGTGTGAAGTTTCCCCTGAGCAGCACCAGATTCTGACAGGTCATCAGAAACCGATCCTTCTGCTTCCAAAGAAGGCAGGAGGCCGGATCTGCAGCGCTGTGGCACCGGACATCCCGACCATCGGCATGATGCTTCCGTATGCGCCGATTCAGCTTCTGCTTTTCACCTATGAGGACGCCTGGCAGGAACAAATGCCGGATGTGCTCGTCATGACGAGCGGTAATGCGTCCGGTGCCCCGATTGCATCAAATGATGCGGAGGCACTGGATGAGATCGCGGGCTTCTGCGACGCCATTCTGTCCAACAACCGGGACATCCGGATCCGGACGGACGATTCGGTCATGGATTTTTACGACCATGCGCCGTATATGATTCGCCGTTCAAGAGGATACGCGCCGCTTCCATTTCTGTTGAGCCGGCCGTATCAGGGACAGGTGCTTGGAATCGGTGGTGAACTGAAAAACACGTTTTGCCTTGGAAAGGATCAGATTTTCTACCCGTCTGCCTATGTTGGAGATCTGGCGGACCTGCGGACGGTGAAGGCGCTTGAGGACGCGGTCAAAAAGACAGAGACGCTCCTGGAAATGAGGCCGCAGGTCATCGCGGCAGATCTTCATCCGAGGTATAACTCGACCCTGGTAGCCGGGAAGCTGGCGGAGGAACGGGGGATTCCGCTTTTGCGTGTGCAGCATCACTATGCGCATGTCCTCTCCTGCATGGCCGAAAATGACTATCTGGAGCCTGTCATCGGAGTTTCATTTGACGGAACCGGATACGGGACGGATGGTACCATCTGGGGCGGCGAGTTTCTGCTGTCAGATATCGGACACTTTGAGCGGGGCGGTCACATCACGCCGTTCTGGCAGATTGGCGGCGACATTGCGGCAAGAGAAGGGTGGCGGATTGCGGTATCCATGCTGCACCAGATCTTCGGCGCCGGGGCGGATGACATCATCCGGCGTCTCGGGCTGTGTGACGAAATGGCAGCAGGCGCCTTGAAGGTACTCTTTACCCGGAAAATCAACGCGGTACAGTCTACCAGTGCGGGCAGGCTGTTTGATGCCGTCAGCGCAATCCTGGGAATCCGGCGGGCATCCACATATGAGGGGGAGGCAGCCACGGCGCTGATGTACAGCGCCATGCGGGGGAAAACGCAGGCTGCCGGGAGTCTGGCCGCTTTGACAGGGCTTTGCCGGGCAAGGGACGACCTGAGACAAAACAGACGGGAAGAAGTGGGTGGGCAGCCGCGGCCGAATGGAGCACCGCAGCCATGTGTCTTACCGCATCCGGATGTGCTGCCACGGCTGAACAACCTGCCGCAGCCGGATGTCCTGCCGACAGAAGCGCTTGT
>CAMODP010000205.1 GCA_946611445.1 uncultured Eubacterium sp. | reverse complement strand
GAGCCGGTTTCCGCGCTTGACGTGACCATACAGGCACAGATCCTGCGCCTGCTCGGCGAGCTGCGCCGCGACCTGGACCTGAGCTATCTGTTTATTTCTCATGACCTGAACGTCGTCTATCAGCTCTGTGACCGGGTGCTGGTCATGAAAAAGGGGCAGGTCGTGGAACAGGGCGACGTGAAGACGGTCTACGAGCATCCGAAGTCGGAGTATACCAGAACACTTCTGGCAGCGGCTGACATTACGTAGCCGGCTGCCGGAGGGCAGGCAGGGCTGCATGTTACAGGCGCCGGGACTGCATGTGGGAGCAGGTCGGGTAAATCCGTGTGAGAGCCGGGAGGACAGGATATGGCAATACGATATCTGGCAGATCCTCATTTTGACCACGAGGATATCATCGGGTATGACAACCGCCCGTTTGACAGCGTCCGGGAAATGAATGCGGTTATGACAGACCGGTGGAACCGGGTGTGCCGTGAGGATGACATGATATATATCATCGGTGATTTCTGCGCCGGGGGAGCAGACCGGTGGCGGGAGCTGCTGTGCCGGCTGCGCGGGCGCAAGGTCCTCATTACAGGCAACCACGATAATCCGGAGGCGGCCGGACAGATGTGCCGGGAAGGTCTGCTGGAGGCGGCGGAGCCCTATCTGGAAATCGAGGACGCGGGCAGACATGTCGTGCTGTGTCACTATCCGATCGTGCCTTTTCACAATCACTATTTCGGCTGGTATCATCTTTACGGACATGTGCATGCCGGCTATGAGTGGAACATGACGGAGCATGAAAAAAGGCAGCTGCGCCGCCTGTATGTGCGGGACGATATCTGCCGCCTCGCCAATGCCGGCACCATGATGCCCTATATGGATTATATGCCCAGAACGCTGGATGAACTGCTGGAGGAACTGTGACGCACGGTTCCTTTTTTCTTTCTGAACAAATTACTTATGACTGGCGGCCACTCCGCACGGTTCTACCCGACAGCACTTTACAAAGATTTCAGGAATGTGTGACCGCGGGTATGGTATACTCAGAAGGAAACGTCTGATACGGGACAGAATAAAAAACCGGCAGCTTTTCCGCAGCCGGTACGGAGCATGCGATGAACAGAAATACCGTTATGAATCTGAAATCCAGAATAGCGTTTTCCTTTTTCTGCACGGTGCTGATCCCGGTCGTCCTGTGTGCGGCCGCCCTGTACGGTCTGACGAACCTGAATGTGCGGATGCTCGGCAGGCAGTACGGCATAGAACACCCGACCTATGAGAGCGTATACAACAATTCCCTTCTGATCTCGCTTCAGATGGATGACTCTCTCGAGCAGATAACGGCAGAGCTGGAAGAGGACGCCGACCGCATCCAGAATCCGGAATGGCTGCGGCAGATCAATGACGGACTGAAATCCAAAGAGATTTACATGGTTGTCCGGAAGGGCGCGCGGATCCTGTTCAACGGCGCGCCGACCCTGGGAGACGCGCAGCTGCGCACCATGCTGCCGGCGTATGGCGGCTCTCCCCGGACGGCTGCGGATGATGACCTGGGAATCATACAGGTCAGGACAGACGCCCTGCTCAAACAGGCAGATTTTCTGTTCCCGGACGGGGAGGAGGGCAGCCTCTTCCTGCTGAGCACACTGAGCAGGGTGTCCCCGGAGATGCGGCTGTGGATTCTGGAAATGATTCTGGTCATTATCCTGATTCTGGCGCTCACAAGCCTGATCATGAGCATGTGGATCTACCAGGGCGTTATCACGCCTATCAACGAACTGAAGTACGCGACCCAGAGAATCCGTGACGGGAATCTGGATTTCACGGTGAAAGGCTGTGATGTCAGGGAAATCAATGACCTGTGCCAGGATTTTGAAGAGATGCGGATCCGTCTGAAACAGTCAGCGGAGGAGAAGGTCGCATTTGACAGGGAGAGCAAGGAACTGGTGAGCAACATTTCCCATGATCTGAAAACCCCTGTCACGGCGATCAAGGGCTATGTCGAGGGCATCATGGACGGGGTGGCTGACACGCCGGAGAAGATGGACCGCTATGTGCGGACGATATACAACAAGGCGAATGATATAGACCGGCTGATCGATGAACTTACAATGTACGCGAAGCTCGATACGAACCGCATCCCGTACAACTTTACAAAGCTCAGTGTGACAGAGTATTTTGATGACTGCGTGGAAGAACTCCGGATGGAGCTGGACGGCCGGGGCATCCGTCTGTCATACTTCAATTATATGCGGGAGGACGCCGTGATTATCGCCGATCCGGAGCAGCTCAAGCGGGTGATCAACAATATCATCGGCAATTCTATCAAATATATGGATAAAGAGCCCGGTGTAATCAATATCCGGCTGCGGGATGTGGGGGACTTCATACAGGCGGAGTTTGAGGACAACGGCAAGGGCATCTCACAGAAGGATATCGGAAGGATATTTGACCGCTTTTACCGCACGGACGCCTCCCGCAGTTCCAGGCAGGGCGGCAGCGGCATCGGCCTGTCCATCGTAAAGAAGATTCTGGAAGACCACGAAGGCAAGGTCTGGGCCACCAGCAAGGAGGGCGTAGGTACAGTAATCTACTTCGTGCTCCGCAAGTATCGTGAGCCGGAGATCCTGCCGGACGCGGATACAGGAGGGGAACAGCCTGCGGAACTGACGGCGGCAGCAGGCAGCACCGGGAAGACACGGCGGAAGGCCAGGACAGCGCCCAGACAAAAAGCAGGCAGGAAACAGAAATCAACAACACTGAAAGGATAATATCAGGATATGAGTAAGATATTGATTATAGAAGACGAGGAAACCATCGCGGAATTGGAGAAAGACTATCTGGAGCTGTCCGGATTCGAGGTGGAGATTGAAAATGAGGGGGATACAGGGCTGGAGAAGGCACTGTCCGGGAGTTATGACCTGTTTATTCTGGACCTGATGCTGCCTGGGATTGACGGCTTTGAGATCTGCCGCCGGATACGTGAGCAGAAAAATACACCGATCATCATTGTGTCTGCCAAAAAGGATGACATCGACAAGATCCACGGGCTGGGTCTGGGCGCCGATGATTACATGACAAAACCGTTTTCCCCCAGCGAGATGGTGGCGCGGGTCAAGGCACATCTGTCACGCTATGACCGTCTGGTGAGCAGCGGGAAAAACGAAAATGAAATCGTCGAGATCCGCGGCATCCGCATCGACAAGACGGCCCGGCGAGTCTGGGTAAACGGAGAGGAGAAAACCTTTACCAACAAGGAGTTTGACCTGCTCACCTTCCTGGCGGAGAATCCGAACCATGTCTATTCCAAGGAAGAACTCTTCCGCGAGATCTGGAATATGGAATCTGTCGGCGACATAGCCACCGTCACCGTTCACATCAAAAAGATCAGGGAGAAGATAGAATACAATACCTCCCGTCCCCAGTATATTGAAACGATATGGGGCGTGGGATACCGGTTTAAAATCTAGAAAAAGACTGTTATTTCCGTCTCTGCGCCTCGAGGCGAGAACGAAGTGACTCAATGATACAAAAAAGCAAGTCTTAGTCAACTTTCCGCCGCTGACAGGCGAGCGGAGA
>CAMODP010000204.1 GCA_946611445.1 uncultured Eubacterium sp. | reverse complement strand
CGGGGTATGCAGACCCGGGAGCCCTGTCAGCGGATCCAGAATCATCGCTCTCTCTCCGGCGCCTGCCTTGCGCAGCGCCTCGCGGATCCTGTGCCAGCTGTTGGTTCCGACTATGACGTCGACTTCCGGGATCTCATCCAGGACCTCCTGCCGGTACCGCTCGGCCATACAGCCGGTCACGATCAGTGCCTTGCAGCTGCCTTCTCTGCGGTACTGGGCCATCTCCAGGATGGTCTGTATGCTCTCTTCCTTTGCGGAATCGATAAAGCAGCAGGTGTTGATAATGATGGCCTCTGCCGCAGTCTCATCGTCAACGATCTCATAATCCAGGCCTGACAGTGATCCCAGCATATGCTCGGCGTCGACGCGGTTTTTGTCACAGCCCAGGGAAATAAAGAGAATTTTCATAGGATTATTCCGCAGTCACCTGCTCTTCAGCACTCTCAGAAAGTTCCTCTGCATCCGCTTCTGCTTTATCTTCCTTTCTGAGAATGTGCACCTTGCCCTCATAGAGCTCATCCACGGCTACGGAAAGGGACTTTCTCTCCTTATCATAGCGGTCCCTGTCTGAAATCAGGGGCTCGGCGCCGGCAATCAGCTGTCTGGCCCGTCTGGCTGTCGCCAGAACGATGGAATAGCGGCTGGTTACCAGGGGAGCTTCCTCCCTGTCACTTTTCTGTTCATCATTGATTCTGTCGATCATCTCGACATATGACGGATGTATCATTATGCGTTCCTCCTGTGCATTTTGTCCTTCAGTTCTTCTTGTATCTGAGAGATAAACTCTTTCTGCAAGACGGCTTTTGCGTGCTGCGCGCAGACCAGCTCGTGCAGCTGTCTGGTACACACATCCAGGTCGTCATTGATCAGAATATAGTCGTACTCATCCATGTGCTGCGATTCCTCGACAGCCCGCTCCAGTCTCGCCCGGATCACTTCCTCGCTCTCCGTTCCCCGCTCTGCGAGGCGGCGCTCCAGCTCCTCTATGGAAGGAGGCGTGACAAATATGCTCACCACATCGGAGCGTTTGGAACGGACCTGTACAGCCCCCTGGTACTCAATCTCCAGAATGACGTCCCTGCCCTGCGCCAGAAGCTCCTCGACCGGCCCTTCCGGCGTGCCGTAGTAATTTCCCACATAGCAGGCATACTCCAGAAAAGCGCCCTTGCGGATCAGCTTTTCAAAATCTTCCGTCGTTTTGAAGAAATAGTGCACACCCTCCTGCTCACCCTCTCTGGGGCTGCGCGTCGTGGCTGAAACAGACACGGTGTACTGATCATACTCCTCCATGAGCTTGCTGACAATGGTTCCTTTTCCTGATCCGGAAAATCCGGAAAGTATGATCAGGATTCCTCTTTGCATCTGTCTTCCTCCTCTTCCTCTGCCGCCGGCATGACGGCGGTATGGGGATCATTAAAGCGGCGAAGAACCGTCTCCGGCTGGAGGGCTGACAGCAGAATGCGCCCATCCTCCAGAACAAGGACAGATTTTGTCCGGCGGCCCTGTGTGGCGTCGATCAGCGTTCCGCTGTCGCGCGCGCCGCTGACCATCCTCTTTACAGGGGCTGCCAGAGGGCTGACCACAGCCAGCAGCTTGTCTGTATTTACAGAATTGCCAAATCCGATGTTGATCAGCATAGAATTCCTCACTCAGTCATGCGGCAGATAAGCTGTCTTACTCGATATTCTGGATCTGCTCCCGGATCTTTTCGATCTCCGTCTTCAGCTCCACGGCGATCTCAGAAGTTTCCATGTCATTGGATTTGGACAGGATCGTGTTGGCCTCTCTGTTCATCTCCTGCGCCAGGAAATCCAGCTTCCGGCCGATGCCGTCCCCGCGGCTGAGCGCCTCCCGCATGCTGCGGATGTGCCCGCGCAGCCGGACTGTCTCTTCATCTGTGCAGATCTTGTCCGCAAACAAGATGACCTCCGCGGCGATGCGGCTTTCATCCAGCTGTGCGTCCTCCAGCAGCTCCTTTGTCTTTTCACGCAGGCGCTGCTTGTACTCCTCGAGAATACCCGGCGCACGCTCTACGACCAGATCTACATTCGCAGACAGATGGTCCAGCTTCTCCGTCAGGTCCTTCTGCAGATGAAGTCCCTCTGCGTGGCGTGCCTCAAAGAAGTTTTTCCCGGCCTCCCGCAGCGTCTGTTCCAGATCCTGCCAGAGCGCTTCTTCATCGATGGGCTGCTCCTCCATGGTCAGGACCTCCGGCATCGTCATGAGCCGCGATGCCAGCATGTCATTCGGGACAGAAAATGTCTCGCTGATCTGCTTCGCGTACGACATATACTGTCCGGCCAGTTCTTCATTATATTTCAGCGTTACATGGGACTGAGAGAAATCCTCATAAGAGATGTACACGTCCAGCTTGCCGCGCTGCGCGTAGTCCCGCAGCACATTTCTGATCGCGGAATCAAACAGATTAAACTTGCGCGGCGCGCGGATATTGAACTCAAGATACCGGTGATTGACAGACTTGAGCTCGACTGTGATCTTGCGGTCCGCATTCTGCAGCTCTGCTCGGCCGAAGCCTGTCATACTGTTAATCATAGCCTGCCTCCGTTTCCTGTGTTTCCGTTATTTATTCGGACATATTATAAAGCAGCCCACTGGCAACGTCAAACATTTTTGCAATCCTGACAGGCTTGTATTATACTCAGAAGGAAATGATCTCCTTCTGAGTATGCCTCCGGCGGATGCCAGGGCTGCGCAGGGGAGAATTGTCAGCAGAGCTGACGCGCAGCCCGGCGCAAGTCCGGCAGAGCCGGACTTGAAAAAAATCCTTAATACAGATATGAGGTACCACTATGGCATTTGACGGGATCGCGGTTGCCTGCCTGCGGCAGGAACTGGAAAACGCCCTGCAGGGCGGATATATAGCAAAGATCATCCAGCCGGAGAACGACGAAATCCTGCTCACCGTAAAGAACAACGGAACGCAGACGCGTCTCCTGCTCTCTGCCAGCGCTTCACTGCCGCTGGCATATCTGACAGACACCAACAGGCAGGCGCCGATGCAGGCGCCCAACTTCTGCATGCTTCTGCGCAAATATATCGGCGGCGGCAGGATTCTCTCCGTCACCCAGCCGGGTCTGGAACGCGTCCTGAATCTGGCCATCGAACACCGGGATGAGCTCGGCGACCTGCAGACGGTCCGTCTCATTCTGGAACTGATGGGCAAACACAGCAACCTGATCCTGACAGATGACAGTGAACGGATCATCGATGCCATCAAACACGTATCCTTTCACGTCAGCTCCGTCCGCGAGGTGCTTCCCGGCCGCAGCTACTTTATCCCGGAAACCCGGAACAAGGTAGATCCTCTGACAGCCGGCAGAGAGACTTTTCTCTCCGAAGTGTGCGCAAAACCCGCGCCGGCCGCGCGTGCCCTGGCCTCCTCCTTTATCGGCTTCTCCACCATCATAGCCGAAGAGCTCTGCTTCCGCGCCGGCGTCGACGGAGGAAAAGCCGCCGGATCTCTGAGCGTCGAAGAACAGGACAGCCTGTACCGCGCATTCGAACAGCTGTGCACAGACATCCGCGCCGGGCGCTTCGCACCCGCGATCTATTATATAGGAAAAGAACCCGT
>CAMODP010000203.1 GCA_946611445.1 uncultured Eubacterium sp. | reverse complement strand
ACCGCGGCCTGCGCGAAGCGCATGACGTCATGCTCCATCACATAGGAGAATACGGCGGGCATCGTCACAGCGAGGCCGGCGCCGTGGGCACAGTCGTACAGCGCGGAGAGCTCATGCTCGATCATGTGGCTGTTCCAGTCCTGTGTCCGTCCTACACCGCAGGAGTTGTTGTGCGCCATCATACCAGCCCACATGATGTTGGCTCTTGCCTCGTAGCAGTCCGGATCCGCGATCACTCTCGGGGCTTCGTGTACCATCGTGAGCATCAGGGCTTCAATCAGCCGGTCCGTCACTTCCACATCGGTCGTATTGGTGAGATAGCGCTCATACAGGTGGGCAAGGATATCGGTGATGCCGGCCGCCGTCTGATGCGGCGGAAGCGTCTGGGTCAGTGCCGGATTCAGGATGCTGAACCTGGGACGAATGGCGTCGCCGGATGCGCCTCTCTTGAACATTCCCTCTTCCTTCGTGATGACCGAATCCGGGCTTCCTTCGCTGCCGGCTGCCGCAATCGTCAGGACGGTGCCGACCGGAAGCGCTTTCTCAATGCGTTTTCCGCTGTAGAAATCCCAGAAATCCCCGTCATAGACAGCGCCTGCAGCAATTGCCTTGGCTGAGTCAATCGTGCTGCCGCCGCCGACGGCAAGGATGAAGTCGATCTTCTCTGCGCGGCAGAGGTCAATTCCCTCATAGACTAGGCCGCTTCTGGGGTTCGGCTTTACGCCGCCCAGAACGACATAGGGGATCTCCGCTTCTTTCAGGGAAGCCTCGACGCGGTCCAGCAGACCGGAGCGAACCACACTGCCCCCGCCGTAATGGATCAGGACGCGGGAACCGCCGAAGCGCCGCACCAGTTTCCCGGCCTCACTCTCTTTGTCTTTGCCGAATACGAAGCAGGTAGGCGAGTAAAAAGTAAAATTCCTCATACATTTCCTCCAACTGTAAATAAATCTTCAGTACAGCGTTATTTTTATTATAACAGATATACATGGAAGATGGCATTTCTATTTCGTATATAAGAAGTACTTTACCCGCAGGCAATCACAATGCGGTGTTTTCAATATCCGGATATGCTATACTCAGAAGGAAATGGTTCCCTCTTCAGCAGGTGGGGGAAAAACAATTTTTCTCAGGAGGCGGCGATTATGAGAATCGGAAGAAAAATAGCGGATCGCAGAAAAGAACTCGGTATCACCCAGGAAGAACTGGCAGACCAACTGCATGTCAGCACGCAGGCTGTCAGCAGATGGGAAAATGAATGGAACCTCCCCGACCTTGACAAAATCCCGGACATCGCAGAGGTTCTGAAAATCAGCGTGTCCTCGCTGCTGGAAGAAGATTCTGTAGTTTACAGCTGGAAAGTGCGTGACCAGATGTTCTCTGAAGAGCACATGTTCACGCGTCTGAAAACAATCGCAGAGATAAAAGGTCTGCGGGAAACCTACAAGGCACTGTATTATTCCAGGGAAAAGCATCAGGGTCAGTTTCGGAAAAAGCAGAAATATTCTGACGTCATGATCCCTTATGTGTACCATCCGCTGATGATGGCCTGTCACGCGCAGTCGATGGGACTGGCTGAGGATACCCTTCTGGCAGTAATCCTGCTGCATGATGTGTGCGAGGACTGCGGTGTCAGTCCGGACGAACTGCCTTTTTCCGAAGAAGTGCGGACCGCGGTAGACCTGCTGACCAAAAAACCGGATGCCCGTCTTTCAAAAGAAGAATCCACAGCACAATACTATGCCGCCATCGCGCGGAACAGGACCGCGTCCATGGCGAAGGCCATTGACCGCTGCAATAACGTGTCAACTATGGCCCTGTCCTTCTCCGACGAAAAGCTCAAGGCCTACATCGAAGAGACGGAGAATTACGTTATCCCGCTCCTGGCCTCCATCAAGCAGAACTGTCCGGAATACAACAACGCCCTGTTCCTCATCAAATACCAGATGCTGAGCGTGCTGGAAAGCCTGAAGGCCATGCTGTTGGGACGATAAGACGGATGCAATTGCCATCTTCCTCATTTTCGTCCGCTCTTCGCCTTCTGAAAAAAGGGACGCCAGAATGATACAGCCTACCGCTGCTTCGAGATGACTGCAATCGCCTCCTGTATGTGAGAGACGGGAAACAGCTGTATCTGACAGTCCTGCTCGATTCCGCGGAGGCTGCGCATGCATGCCTTCGGCAGAATTACCTTCGTGAAGCCCAGCTTCTCCGCCTCGCGGATTCTCTGCTCCGCCATGGCAACCGAGCGGATCTCGCCGCTCAGTCCGGCCTCGCCGAAGACGACCGTGCTGCTGTCTATGGGCAGGTCCCGCACACTGGATACGATTGCCAGCAGAATGCCAAGATCAACCGCAGGCTCCGACATACGGACACCGCCCGTGATATTTATATACGCGTCACTGTTTGACAGGTTTATGCGCGCTCTCTTTTCCAGGACGGCCATCAGGAGGTTCACGCGGTTGTAGTCCGCTCCGTTTGCCGTTCTTCTGGGTATCGCAAAGTTGCTGTGGCACACAAGGGCCTGGATCTCGATCATGATCGGCCGGGTGCCCTCCATGGAGCAGGCCACAACCGACCCGGAGGCCCCCAGCGGACGGCCGTCCAGCATGTACTCCGAGGGATTGGTCACTTCCGCCAGGCCTTCCGCGCGCATCTCAAATACGCCGATCTCATTGGTGGAGCCGAAACGGTTTTTCGCCGCCCGCAGAATGCGGTACGTCTCCCTCTTCTCCCCCTCAAAATACAGAACCGTATCCACCATGTGTTCCAGCACGCGGGGACCGGCGACATTGCCGTCCTTGGTCATGTGTCCCACGATGAATACCGGTATCTGCAGCGTCTTTGCCAGGCGCAGAAGCACGCCGGTGGATTCCCGCACCTGGGAAACGCTTCCCGGCGAAGAACTCACGTCTTCATTATACATAGTCTGAATAGAGTCGATGATCAGGAGCTGCGGACGGTCCCGCTCCACAACCTGCGCCACCGTGTCAAGACTGGTCTCGCAGAGCAGCTTCAGGTCATCGGTAAAATCACCGATCCGCACCGCGCGCATCTTGATCTGCTGCAGGGATTCCTCTCCGGACACGTAGAGGACGCGGACACCCTTGCCGGAGAGCTGCCGGCAGACCTGCAGGAGCAGCGTGGATTTTCCGATGCCCGGGTCGCCGCCGATCAGGATCAGCGAGCCCCTGACAATGCCTCCGCCGAGCACACGGTCCAGCTCGCCGATATCCGTCGTAATACGGGCGCCCTGGTCCAGAGAAATCTCCGAGAGACTCCTGGGGAGGGCGCGTTCGCGGCTGCGGCCTCCGGCTGCGGAACCGGCAGCAGATTTTCCCGGCTTAGACGCCGTGACCGGCTCCTCTACAAAGGTGTTCCACTGGTGGCAGCCCGGACACTGGCCCAGCCATTTGGCTGATTCAAAACCGCAGTTCTGACAGAAGAAGATGGTTTTTTTATCTTTGGGCATTATCGTTTCCTCTAAAAGAGAGAATACCGGATGCTACTTATGTACAGCATGCAGGGCGGGACCGGGCATACCCTGCCCGATCGAGAGCGGGAGGGAGGGTCTACAGCACCTTAAACATCCACTCTCCCCGCATATACCGCAGCGACACTCTGT
>CAMODP010000202.1 GCA_946611445.1 uncultured Eubacterium sp. | reverse complement strand
GCTGGTCGGCTCATCAAACAGCAGCACTTCCGGGTCCATAGCCAGTGCCCGCACGATCGCGATTCTCTGCTTCTGTCCGCCGGACAGCATGCTGGGATACTGATCCGCTTTGTCTGCAAGGCCGATTCTTTCCAGCAGCTCCATCGCTTTCTTATCCGCCTCTGCCTGCGTCATCTTTCTCAGCTTTACCGGCGCCAGCGTAATGTTCCGCTTTACCGTCAGATTCGGGAAGAGGTTAAAATGCTGGAATACCATGCCCATCCTGGCGCGGATCTCATCAATCTTCCTGTCCGTGACCAGCTCCCCGTCCAGATAAATCTCTCCGCCTGTAGGCACCTCCAGGTGGGTCAGACATCTCAGAAAAGTGGATTTTCCGCATCCGGACGGACCGACCAGGCAGATCACGTCTCCCTTTTCGACATCCAGATCAATGCCGTCGAGAACCTTCAGGTTCCCAAAATGTTTTTCCAGATTTTTAACGGCGATCACTCTGTCTCAGCCTCCTCTCGAAGATACCCAGCAGCCAGGTGAAGATCATGACCAGGAACAGGTAAATGACAGCTGTCCCCAGCAGCGGGAACATAGCCTCATAGGTCCGGTTCATAATGCCCTGGGCAGCGTACAGCAGTTCCTTGCCGCCGATGACAGTGATCAGCGAGGTGTCCTTCAGCAGGATGATGAACTCATTGCCAAGCGCGGGAAGCACGGCCTTGATCGCCTGCGGTATGATGATATTGATCATCGTCGTCATATAATTCAGGCCCAGGCTTCGTCCCGCCTCCATCTGTCCGGAGTCCACCGCCATCAGACCGCCGCGGATGATCTCCGAGACATAGGCGCCTGAATTAATGCCCAGTGTAAGTGTTCCCACAAAGGTAAAATTCCTGCTGCTGGAAAAGATAACCATGCCCATGATCAGGAGCTGCACCATCATCGGAGTGCCGCGAATCACCGTGACATAGATACGCAGAAGCAGATTGATCAGGCCGAGCAGCGGATTCTTTTTCCCCTTCTGCTGGTCATGCGCTGTCCGCAGCAAGGCTACCACGCTGCCAAGCAGCACGCCCAGCAGCAGGGCAAAAGCCGTGACAAGCAGCGTCGTTCCGACGCCCCCGATATACAGCTTCCATCTGTCATTGACGATAAACGCCTGATAAAACTTTACGAAAAAATCCTGCCAGAAGCTGAGCCCGCCTCCGGCGCTGGCCAGTTCTGAGAGCTGTTCATACTGTGCAGCCCAATCCATATTCTATATCCGCCTTTCCATAGACGCCGGGGAAAACCATCTCGGCATCAGAAAGGAGACAGAGAACTGATCCCTGTCTCCCGAACCATGTCCCATAACTCTGAGAGAGACGGCCTCCGGCTCTGCTCCGGGTAATTATTCCGCGCTGATATACTTGTCCACGATCTCCTGAATCGTGCCGTCCTCCTGCAGCTTCGCAAGAGCCTCATTCACAGCGTCAAGGAGTGCGGTATTGCCTTTGCCCATTCCGATGGCATAATCTTCTGTGACATACTCTGTATCCAGGATCACAAGACCCGGATTGGCTTTCACAAATTCCTGAGCCGGCGCGCTGTCGATAACAACACAGTCTACCTGGCCGTTGTTCAGTGCCTGTACAGCTGTCAGGCCGTTGTCATAGGCCGTTACACTGTTCTCGCCGAAATCATCGGAGCAATAGATATAACCCGTGGTGCCGCGCTGCGTCCCGATCATGTGACCTTCCAGATCATCCACGCTCTCGATCTCGGAACCTTCAGGAACGATGATCACCTGGATGCCTGTGGAATAACTGTCAGAGAACTCCATAACCTTCTTGCGCTCATCAGTGACCGTCACACCGGCCATGACGATATCGCTCTTTCCCTGCTGTGCGGCCAGAAGGGCAGCGTCAAAATCCATATCATCGATCTGCAGTTCAAGGCCGAGCTCCTCAGCGATCGCACCGGCGATCTCCACATCGATTCCCTCGAAATCACCGCTGTCTGTGGTCATCTCATAGGGCGGGAATGCGGCATTTGTGCTCATGGTCAGTTTTCCGGGCGTAACGGTAGCAAGATCAGCCTTCTCTTCCGCGCCTGCCGTTGCCGCCAGACCCATGACCATAACTGCTGTCAGTAAAAACGCTATTTTCTTTTTCATAAATACTCTCTCTTTCCTTTATGCATGCGTCTGAAAGGACATGCATAAATATTTTTAATAATGCATATAAATTAACACTGTGCGCCCCGGTTGTCAAGGGAGGCGGCGCAGTTGGGGGCAGTTCTCAGGAGACAGAAACCAGTTCTCTGTCTCCGCTCCGCTCACTGCCGGATCAGAAGCGACTCACCGGTCATCTCCTCCGGCTTTTCCATATCCATCATATCAATCATGGTAGGCACGATGTCGCACAGGCGTCCGCCTTCCCGCAGACGCCAGGCAGGGTCTGCGTTGACCAGGATGAACGGCACCGGATTCGTCGTGTGAGCCGTCCAGGGCTCGCCGGTCTTCTCGTCCACCATGTATTCCGCATTGCCGTGGTCAGCAGTCAGGAACATCTGTCCGTCTACTTCCTTCAGTGCCTCAATGGCCCGTCCCATGCACACGTCGACAGCTTCAATGGCTTTAATGGCCGCCTCTTCGACGCCTGTATGGCCAACCATGTCGGGGTTGGCGAAGTTGATGATAATGACATCGTATGTATTTGAGCGGATCGCCTCGCACAGTCTGTCACATACCTCATAGGCGCTCATCTCGGGCTGCAGGTCATAGGTTGCAACCTTCGGGGAATTGACCAGGATGCGGTCCTCTCCCGGATTCGGCTCCTCTACGCCGCCGTTGAAGAAAAAGGTCACATGGGCATATTTTTCCGTTTCCGCGATGCGCGCCTGTTTCAGTCCCTGTGCCGCGAGCCACTCGCCGAAAGTATTTTTCAGCACTTCTTTTTTGAATGCCACGTATTTATTCGGGATCGTCTCATCATAGTCTTTGAAGCACACATAGGTCAGAGACAGTCTCTTTTCTCTCTCAAACCCGCTGAACTCCGGATCGCAGAAGGCGCGGGTTATCTCTCGCGCGCGGTCAGGACGGAAATTATAGAAGACAACGGAGTCACCGTCGCGGATCGTCGTCACGGGTGTTCCGTCCTCATTCTTCATGACTGTGGGGATGACAAATTCATCGGTCACGCCCTCATCGTAAGAAGCCTGCATGGCAGCGATAGGATCCGTACCGCCGTCCCGGCCGATGCCCTTCGTGAGCGCCAGATATGCCTTTTCCTCCCGGTCCCAGCGGTTATCGCGGTCCATGGCATAATACCGTCCGGAGATCACGCCAATCCTGCCTGTCCCGATTTCCTCAAACTTCTCCAGCAGTTCGCGGACGTACTCAATGCCGGATGTGGGCGGCGTATCTCTTCCGTCCAGGAAGCAGTGTACAAATACTCTGTCCAGTCCGCGGCGTTTCGCCATCTCCAGAAGCGCGTACAGATGCGTGTTGTGACTGTGTACGCCTCCGTCAGAGAGCAGGCCGTACAGATGCAGGGAGCCGCCGCCCGCTTTCGCGTTTTCAATCGCCCGGATCAGTTCCTCATTCTCAAAGAAGTCGCCGTCCTGGATTGCCTTGGTGATACGGGTGAGATCCTGGTATACAAT
>CAMODP010000201.1 GCA_946611445.1 uncultured Eubacterium sp. | reverse complement strand
GGGTGTACTTCACGCCGTTCCTGAATGAGACGATATCGACGGAGACGGCGTATTTGCCGTGATTGAGGCGGAATACACCGCCGCGGGCGTCACGCCGGAAGATATCTCCACCGGTGCCGTGATCATTACCGGGGAAGCCGCCAGAAAGCAGAACGCGGAGATGATCCTGAACAGGCTGTCCTCTTTTGCCGGACAGTTTGTAGTATCTACGGCCGGGCCGGACCTGGAGTCGATCATCGCAGGCAGGGGATCCGGCGCTGCCGCGTATTCAAAAGAGCACCGCTGTGCCGCCGTCAACGCGGATATCGGCGGGGGGACCACGAACATAGCCGTCTACATCGACGGGCAGGCGGCATCCTGTACCTGTCTGGATATCGGCGGACGGCAGGTGAGAGTGGAGCAGGATGTGATCTCCTACATCAGTCCCTCGGCAAAGCGCATCTCGGACAGCATGGGGCTGGGGCTGGCAGTCGGACAGAACGCTGACCCTGCCTGGCTCTCAAGGCTGACGGACCGGATGGCGGATCTCATCTTTCTGCAGATTTTTGACCCGGAGGCGGATCCGCTGCTGTCTGACGTGAAGACCCGGAATGCCGGCCGGATGCAGAGGGCGGACATCGACACGCCGGTCTTTCTCTCAGGCGGGGTGGCCGCCTGTGTCTACGGGAGCGAGAGTGATGCCTTCCCATACGGCGATATCGGCGTGCTTCTGGGCCGGTCGATCCGGCAGAGCCGCTGGTTTGCCGCTGCAAGAGTGGGGCATTCCGCTGAGATGATCCGGGCCACGGTCGTGGGGGCCGGGATCCATATGGTCTCGGTAAGCGGTTCGACGATCACATATTCGCCTGAGCTCCTGCCGCTGAAAAATGTGCCCGTGCTGAAGCTGACTGATGAAGAAGTCAGCCGTTGGAGAAACGGCGACGATGCCTACGTGGCAGACCGCCTTCTCTGGTTCGCGGGGACGACGGAGGACGGAATTCTGGCGCTTGGATGGAACGGCTGGCAGTCTCCGCGTTTTTCGGAAATCCTGGAAATGGCTGACCATGTGGCGGCTGTTTACAGCAGACCCGGGCTGGAGCGGCTGCCGGTAATTCTGATAATAGAGGAGGATATGGCAAAATCTCTGGGACAGTCGGTCCGCATCCGGATGCCGCAGCGGCAGATGATCTGTCTGGACAGCATCGGCATTCAGGAGGGGGATTTTGTCGATCTTGGCAGCCCGATCATGAAAGGAGTTGCCATACCCGTGGTGGTCAAGACACTTATCATGGGCTGAACGCGCCGCGGGACTGCTGACCCGTCAGCGCGGGCCGGCATCAGGAGAACAACCACATGAGACTGAAAACAAAGCTGGTCGGTGAAGTGTACCGCTTCCGCGACCTGAAAGATGTGATGAACAAAGCCAACGAGGAAAAGTCGGGAGACGTCCTGGCCGGCATCGCCGCGTCGAGCCAGCTCGAGCGGATTGCGGCAAAGGAAGTGCTCTCGAATATCCTGCTGAGCGATCTGTACAATCATCCGGCTGTCCCGTACGAAGAGGATGAGGTGACCCGTCTGAACATAGACGGTCTGAACATGACCATCTATGACAAGATCAAAAACTGGTCCGTGGCGGAGCTTCGGGAGTGGATCCTGAGCTATGAGACCTCCGAGGAGGATATCAAGCGCGCCAGCCGGGGCCTGACTGCCGAGATGGTCGCCGCCGTGGCGAAGATCATGAGCAACATGGACCTGCTCTACGCCTGCAACAAGGTGCGGATCTCCGCGCACTGCAATACCACGATCGGCCTGCGGGGAACCCTGTCGACCAGGCTGCAGCCCAATCATCCGACAGACAGCGTGGAAGGCATCATTGCCTCTGCCCTTGAGGGTTTGTCCTACGGTGTCGGGGATGCCCTGATCGGCCTGAATCCGGTCAATGACACGGCGGACAACATCGCCAGGTGCATGGATGCCCTGCATGAGCTGAAGGAAAAGTATGAGATTCCCACGCAGACATGTGTGCTCGGCCACATCACTTCACAGATAGAGGCCGTGAACAAGGGGGCCGCCACGGACGCGATCTTCCAGAGCATCGCCGGGTCCCAGAAGGGAAATGAAGCATTCGGCTTCAGCACCGAGACGGTGATGGAGGCGTGGGACCTGATGAAGCACAAAGGCGGCGGCACCGGGCCGAACGTCATGTATTTTGAGACGGGACAGGGATCGGAACTCAGCTCGGAAGCGAACTTCGGGGCCGATCAGGTTACCATGGAGGCACGCTGCTACGGCTATGCCAGAAATTTCAATCCGTTCATGGTCAACACTGTGGTGGGCTTCATCGGGCCGGAATATCTCTATGACAGCCGGCAGGTGATCCGTGCCGGCCTCGAAGACCATTTCATGGGAAAACTGAGCGGGATCCCCATGGGCTGTGACTGCTGCTATACAAACCATATGATGGCGGACCAGAATGATATCGAGAATCTCACGACGCTCCTGTCCGCCGCCGGCTGCAATTATGTGATCGGCATTCCCGCCAGCGATGATGTCATGCTCAATTACCAGACCAATTCGTATCATGACGCGAACACCGTGCGGGAGATTCTGGGCCTGCATCCGATCCGGGAATTTGAGGTCTGGTGCGAGAAAATGGGCATCATGGAAAACGGACGCCTGACAAAGTATGCAGGGGACCCGACGATCTTTATGGGACGGGGGAAATAGCGATGGATCAGAATCAACTGGAAGCTTTGATCCGTGATGTGATCGCGGAAGTCCTGGGCAGCCGGACGGAAGCCGTGCCGGCGGATCTGGTACAGGACGTCGGAAGGGCAGTCACCGGCAGCGCCGGCGGGACGGCTGCCGCGGCTGACGAGATACCGGATGACCAGCTGGTTGATATCACCAGCCATGAGGTCCGTCAGCGCATCCTTATAGCCAACCCGATGGATGTGGAAATGATGAACCGCATGCGCCAGATGACCAACGCGCGTATCGGCGCGGGGCGCTGCGGCCCCAGAGAGAATACGGTAACCATGCTCACGCTGCGCGCAAATCACGCCACGGCGAGAGATTCTGTTTTCAGCGAAGTGGACCAGGGCCTTCTTGACGAATTGAATCTTTTCTCCGTACAGACACGCTGTACAGACAAAAACATCTATCTGACCCGGCCGGACCTGGGCAGAAGGCTGAACGACGAGGGACGCGCTGCGGTGGAACAGAAATGCAAAAAGCATATACAGGCGCAGATCTATCTGAGCGACGGCCTGAGTTCCAAGGCAGTGGAAGCCAACGCGCGGGATATCCTTCCCGCCATCCTGAACGGGCTGGAGAGCTTCGGCATCAGCTCGGGAACACCGTTCTTTGTAAAATACGGCAGAGTCGGCGTGGAAGATGAGATCTGCGAGCTGGTGGCCGCTGAGGTCGTCTGTGTCCTCCTGGGCGAACGCCCGGGACTCAGTACCGCCGAGAGCATGAGCGCCTATCTGGCATACCGCGCCACGATCGGCATGCCGGAATCCCGCCGGACCGTGGTCAGCAACATACACCGCGACGGCATCAATTCCGTAGAGGCGGGCGCCTATGTGGCTGAGATCATCCGCGCCATGCTGGAGCAGAAGGTCAGCGGGGTGGAGCTGAGTCTGTAGGGGTTATACCCAGAAGG
>CAMODP010000200.1 GCA_946611445.1 uncultured Eubacterium sp. | reverse complement strand
CATCGCGCCCCGGATCCCCGCGAGCAGCTCTTCATAGGCCTCATAGGCCGGCAGCTCCGGATAGTCCTTCCGGATCTGTTCCGTGCTGCGGAAAAGAAAGCCCGCCTTGCTGGCCTGAATCATGGCCAGGTCATTGAAGCTGTCGCCGGCGGCAATCGTGTCGTATCCGATGGACTGCAGGGCCTTTACCGTCGTCAGCTTGGTGTTTTTTGTGCGCAGGCGGTATCCCGTGATCTCGCCGCCCTCGCCTACTTCCAGCGTATTGCACATCAGCGTGGGCCAACCCAGCTTTTCCATCAGCGGCATGGCAAACTGCTCGAAAGTGTCGCTGAGGATCAGCACCTGGGTAAAGGAGCGGAGCTCGTCCAGAAATTCCCGCGCGCCCGGCAGCGGGTCGATCTGCGCGATGGTCTCCCGGATCTCGTTCAGGCCCAGGCCGTGCTCCTTCAGGATGCCCAGTCTCCATTTCATCAGCTTGTCGTAGTCCGGCTCGTCCCTGGTAGTCCTCTTCAGCTCCGGAATGCCGCTCTTTTCGGAAAAAGCGATCCAGATCTCCGGTACCAGTACGCCTTCCAGATCCAGACAGGTAATATACATAGCAGGTTCCTCCTTGCGTGTTTGTGCTTGGTAATACTATTTAATCTCTAAAAGCAGATTACGGATTGTTCAGTACTTTGGCGTTGTAATCATATTATAAAGTCTGCCCCGCTCAAAAACAAGGCTGACAGCCGGATTGACTTTTTTCCCCGGGAACTTTATGATTGACAGTGATAAGTCCTATGAAACAGCGGCACAGATGCCGTTTTACAAGAGAGGTATTCAGATATGAGCGACTGCATTTTCTGCAAAATCGCGGCCGGTGAGATTCCCTCGGCCACCCTGTACGAAGATGATGATTTCCGGGTGATCCTGGACCTGGGCCCCGCCACCCGCGGCCACGCGCTGATCCTGCCGAAGCAGCATTACGCCAATCTCTACGAGATCCCGGATGAACTGGCGGCAAAGGCTATCCAGACAGCAAAAAAAGTGACCACCGTCATGAAAGACGCCCTCCCCTGTGACGGCTACAACATCGTCCAGAACAACGGCGAGGCGGCTGGCCAGACGGTCTTCCACTTCCACATTCATCTGATTCCCCGGTACCGGGACGACCACGCCGGCGTCTCCTGGAAGCCCGGCACGCTCACCGACGAAGACCGTGACGCCATACTCGAGGCGGGAAAATCACTGCGGGAGAATTCCTAAGCCCCCTCCGGCCGCGTAATCGGATGACCGCAGCATCAACTGCATGATTTCCAGGTGTCGCACGGATACACTGGTAAAAAAGGTATAATTTATGAAACATGCGTCCGTGATCAGTGTCATAATCCCGGTGTATAATGTGCGCCCGTACCTCGCTGAGGCGCTGGACAGTGTTCTCGGGCAGACCTGGAAAAACCTGGAAATCATCCTCATCGACGACGGTTCCGCAGACGGCTCCGGAGAGATCTGTGACGCATATGCGCGGAGAGATTCCCGCGTCCGGGTGATTCATCAGGAAAACCAGGGGCTCAGCTGCGCGCGCAATGCGGGACTGGACGCAATGACCGGCCGGGCCATCGTTTTTCTGGATCCGGATGACGCGTATCACCCTGACTTTGTCCGCCGAATGGCTGCCGCGATGGCGCGGACGAAGGCTGACCTTGTGCAGTGCCGGTTTACGGTCCATAAAACAGGGGGAAGACTGAAGGATTCCCGCCTTAAGAGAAGCCGTCCCGCAGCCGCACCTGGGATATACGGCAGAGCAGATGCGCTGCGTGCGCTGGCCGGCGGACGTCTGAACGTCAATGTGTGGAACAAGCTGTACAAAAGGGAACTCTGGAATGACATACGCTTTCCCGCCGGCCACAACTATGAGGATATTGACACCGCTTTCCGGATCTTTGACCGGTGCAGAACCGTCTGTGTGCTGGACACGCCGCTGTACCTGTACAGAAGACGTCCCGGAAGCATTACTTCGGTTTTCTCCCAGGTGAATACAGAGGACCGGATCCTGGCCTTCCGTCATTTTGAAGCTTTTATAGAAGCCAATACTCCCGCCGTTTTCGGCCCTGAACACCTGGCACGGTGGCGTCAGGCGCGGCTTAATGGCATGATAGTAGATCTGCTTCGTCTGACGGGTGCGGATGAAACGAGTACAAAAGCTCTCCGAGAGGAGATGCGAAGACAGGTCATCCGGACCGGCAGGGAAATCGGCATCCAAAACTGCGGACCGCGCACCAGGGCGGCCTGGCGGATTGTCTGCTGCTGCCCGTATCTCCTGAAACCCGTGTATCTGGTATATCGCCCTGTGAGACTGCTCGTATACGCACTCACCGGACGATAAAGATGTGGTGATTGACCCGTGGACAGAAAAAAAAGCGTTCTGAACGTCAGCGTTTCCCTCTTTTCCAGAGTGATTATGCTGGCAGCGGCCCTTCTGGTGCGGCGGCTGCTGATTACCCATATCGGAAACGCGGTAAACGGACTGGATTCTCTGTACGCCGGCATCATCGGCATGCTGGGCGTGGCGGAACTGGGGATCGGCAGCGCTATCGTCTATTCCATGTACAGTCCTATAGTAGCCGGAGACCGCAGCCGGGTGGCTGCGCTGTACCGGCTGTACCGGAAGCTCTACCGGATTGTCGGAGCGGTGATTTTCGGCGCCGGCCTGGCAGTTATGCCCTTTCTGCCTTTCCTGATCAAGGACTACACCCGGCTGGATGTCAATGTATTCAGCACCTTTCTCCTGACACTGGTTTCTGTCGTCATTTCCTATCTGTACAGCGCAAAAAGCGCGCTGGCTGAAGCGCACAAAGACAACTATCTCACCACCGGCATTCTGGCCGTCTCGAGGCTCCTGCGGTTTGCCCTGCAGGCAGCCGCCATCCTGATCTGGAAATCCTTTCCCGCGTATCTGGTCTGCCAGATAATCGAAACTGTCGTGATATGGATCCTGACAGATATGGCTGTACGCAGACGATATGGGGACATCCTCGCGGCAGACGGCTCTCTGGACCGTGAAGCAAAGACAGAGATCAGCCGCAACATCCGGGCTATGTTTCTGCACAAGGTAGGAACGCTTCTGGTCAATTACACGGACAGCCTGATCATTTCAGCCTTTATCGGCGTTGTCGTTCTGGGAAAATACTCCAACTACTCTCTTATCGCGGGCGTGCTGGCAGGGACGCTCGGAATGTTCTTCACCCCTCTGACTTCTGTAGTGGGGCACCTCTGCGCGGCGGGAGATCCGGCACAGACCACCAGATATTTCCGGCATTTTTACAGCCTGAATTATATCCTCGGTGTAGTCTTCTTTCTGGGATACTGCGCGGTGATCGATCCGGTCATCAGACTCTGTTTCGGTCCGGATCTGGAACTGCCGCGGATGGTCGTCTTTATCGTTACCCTGAATTCGTTCGTGTCCTTTATGCGGAGGACATGCCTGCTTTTCCGGGATGCTTCCGGCACATTTTACAATGACCGCTGGAAGCCCGTGGCTGAAGGCGTGGCGAACCTGGTTCTCTCTCTGCTCTTCGTCCGGCTGTTTCCGCAGGACCTTCGCGCGGCAGGTGTCATCGCGGCAACCATCATCACGACACTGCTGATCTGTCATTTCGTCGAACCCTACGTGGTTTTCCGCCATGTGCTG
>CAMODP010000199.1 GCA_946611445.1 uncultured Eubacterium sp. | reverse complement strand
ATTTGTGCAAAACAGCCCCTTACAAGCAAGCTTGACGGTTCTGTTTTACCCAAATTCCGCATGGTTCTGAACAGATACAAGAAATCAACGTTTTTCGGGAAGGAAGGTGGCCATGATGAAAAAAAGAAATTGTCGGTCCGTTTTCATAGTTCCGGTTCTGCTGGCCGTGCTGATGCTGGCCGCGTGCGGCGGCAGCGGTTCAAATGCCGCGCCGGCCCAGGAAAGCTACTCCGGCGGCACATCCTCCGCCAAGGCACCGGCCGGAACATCCTATTCCTCAAAATATGATGAAATGGATCTTGAGGACAGCGCGCCTCTGGCCATGGGCGACGTCTCCTATGAAGAAAGCGCCGAAGCCAGGACAGACGGGTCCGGCGATGCCGCGGGCGGCACTGATTCCGAGGGCCCGCAGCTGGACGAAAAGCTGGTCTACAGCGGAGATCTGACGGTCCAGACCCTGGAGTACGACGACTGCGTCGCCCAGGTCCGCGCCAAGATCAAAAGCGCAGGCGGCATCATCCAGTCAGAATCCGAGTCAGACGCGGATTATCACTGGTACTATGATGATCATGTGAACACCTCGACCCGTACGCTGTATCTGACCGTAAGGATTCCTTCCGCAGGATTCTACGATTTTCTTGCGTCAGTCGGCGAAGCCGGCAAAGTTACCAGCCGTTCCGTCAGCGTAGACAATATCAGCCAGGCGTATTCCGACACGAAGACACAGATCGAAGCCCTGGAGATCGAAGAGAAGCGGCTGCTGGAGATGATGGAGAAGGCGGAGTCGATCGAAGATATGATCGCCGTGGAATCCCGGCTGACAGAGGTACAGTCCGATCTGAACTACTACAAGACAAGGCTGCGCGGCATGGACACAGATGTCGCGTATTCGACGATCAGCATGACGATCGAAGAAGTAAAGAAATATTCCCCGACCGTAGTAGAGCAGAGCTTCGGCGACCGCGTCCGGGAGGCCTTTGCCAACGCCTGGAGAGTCTTCGTCAAATTCCTGCAGGATGTGGTCATCATTGTGATCGAACTGCTGCCGTTCCTCCTGCTGATCCTGGTGATCGTACTCCTTGTCCTCCTGATCCGGAAGCTGACCGCCCCATGGCGCGAGGCCCGCAGAAAGAAAAAAGAGGAAGAGTACGCGCGGAAGCAGGCAGAGGCAATGGCCAGAAGACAGGCAGCGATGATGCAGCAGGCCGGCCGGGTGCCGCCCATGCCGCCCTACGGGGGAGCCTGGCAGAATACGACGCCCGCAGCGCCTGGAGCGTCCGCAGCGCCTGAAGCACCCGCGGCATCGGCAGAACCTGCAACGCCGGCCGGATCGGCATCGGCGGAGCCGGAAGAGGATGTCTCTGCGGACAAAACGCCTGCAGATTAAGCCCCTTCTGCGCATTAAACAGGATAATCTCCTTCGGTCATTGGGGATTCGGCTGCTATTTGGTTTTAAAACGATAAACATATTCTGATACGGTCATAATTGTATTGCAGATAACCCCAAAATGTGATATCATTGGCACTGAAAGGGGAGAGCTTCAGGAACCGCAGGAGCGGAGGGACGATTATGACGATTCAGGAACTGAAAAAACGCAAAAAGGAACTCGGGTATTCGAATGAGGAGGTGTCCCGGCTCTCCGGCGTTCCGCTCGGCACGGTGATCAAGGTCTTCAGCGGGGCCACAAAGACGCCCAGAAGCCGGACACTTCAGGCGCTGGAAACTGCCCTTGCGCCAAAGAATGAGCAGAAGTACAGCGACAGCGGACTTCCCGCGTTCATCGTCAGGGAGGCTCCTTCGCGGTATGAAAATGCGGCAGGGCAGCCGGCCCTGCATACGATTGAAGATTACTACCGTCTGCCGGACGATGTCCGCTGCGAGCTGATTGACGGCGTATTTTATGATATGGCGGCTCCGTCTTTCAATCATCAGTTTATGCTGCTGGAGCTCGCAGGCCAGTTCAGAGAATGCCAGAAGAACCATCCGGGGACCTGCCGTGTCGTCTTTGCTCCCTGCGATGTCCAGCTGGACAGAGACATCTATACGATGGTACAGCCGGATCTCATGGTGATCTGCGACCGGGAGAAGATCCGCGAGAGGGTATGCTATGGCGCGCCGGACCTGACGCTGGAGATCATGTCTCCGTCTTCACGCGGACATGATTCTGTCCGCAAGCTGAACAAATACAGGGCAGCTGGTGTCCGGGAGTACTGGCTGGTCGACCCGGAGAACAGAACCGTGATCGTCTACAGCTTTGAGAGCGGAGACCATTTCCGGATCTATTCCTTCGACGACAGGATTCCGGTCGGGATATCCGGCGGCACCTGCGAGATAGACTTTTCAGAGGTTGAGAAAGCCATGATATGATTACAGCGCCAGAAAGTACTGACCCCACGCCAAAAGAACAAAAGAGAAGAGCCGCTTGACACAGGCGGCTCTTCTGCATTTCTGAGGAGGCCGGGCGTTTGATGAGGACGCCCGGATTGTTAAGTTGATGGGCAGAATGATTATTCTGTCATCACCGGATGCTGGGCAAGGCTGCGGCACCTTGCCGCGTCCGGTTTGTGCAGTCTGTGTGGCGAGCACGGACTGCCACTTTGAAAGGATTTTGTATGCACGTAGTTAATAAACTCTAACCACGATTAGATAATATCATATAATGTTAGATATGTAAACATTTTTTTAGAAATACTTTTTCAGCGCGTATTGACAAATCAAAATTATTTGATACAATATAGTTGCAGGAAACAAATAGGCAAATGATAAATGATACAGATATCAGGAGGTTTTGCAATGAGTATATATGATTACAGTGTTCCGACACCGGCCGGCGAAGAGGTTTCTCTGAAGGATTATGAAGGAAAGGTCATGCTGATCGTCAACACGGCGACAGGCTGCGGCTTCACACCTCACTACAAAGATCTCGAGGAAATGTACGAGCAGTATCATGAGAAGGGTCTGGAGATCATAGATGTGCCGTGCAATCAGTTTGCCGGCCAGACACCCGGCACGGACGACGAGATTCATGAGTTCTGCACCCTGAAATACAACACGCAGTTCCCGCAGATGAAGAAATCCGATGTCAACGGAGAAAACGCGCTGCCGCTGTTCACCTACCTGAAGGGCCAGAAGGGCTTCGAAGGTTTTGGCAAAGGTCCGGCTGCCCTGGCGATGGGCGCCATGCTCAAGAAGATCGACAAGGACTACAAGAACAACCCGGACATCAAGTGGAACTTCACCAAATTCGTGGTCGACAGACAGGGAAATGTCGTCGCCCGCTTCGAGCCCACCGCAAAGATGTCGGAAGTGGCGAAGTGTGTCGGCAGCCTGATCTGAGCTGCAGCCGGACAGAAACACAAGACAGATATCAGAAACTGCTCTTTACACAAGGGCAGTTTTTTTTATACAATGCTTTTATCACAAGCTGTTACTACTATCTATAGATTTTGATAGTATGGCTGCTTCGTACGCCGGCACCGTGACAGGGAATACCCAGATGTCCGCTGCTGCGCCGGTCTGAGCCTGCTCATCTAAGATGCCCCCGGCAGGTATGCCGCGGCCATCTAAGATTCGGCCGGTCTCAGACACGTACTCGCTGAATGCGGACACATGGATATTCCCTGTCCCGATGCCGGCTGTTTTCTGTAACCGATTAAAAAAAGACAGTTCGTACAGATGCGGAC
>CAMODP010000198.1 GCA_946611445.1 uncultured Eubacterium sp. | reverse complement strand
TCAGTTGTCATGGTGCGTTTGCTGTCCTGCGTGTATCTCTCGCTGACAGCTTAGTTAGAATACCACACAGGTTTTTTAATGTCAATCACTTTTTTAGGATTTTAAAAGTGATTTTCTTTCCTCTTTCCTTTGAAAAATATGATTCACGCTGCCGGGGTATTCCGTCCGGCAGCGCAGACGCTAATCCAGCTGCCGGATACTGCACCGGAGTCCCTGTCTGCCGCCGGTCTCTATAATTCCGTATGTAGGCTTTCTGCCTGCCTGTCTGGGATAGGACAGGGAGCCCGGATTCATCAGGGTCAGGCCGCCGGATGTCTCCACCACGGGTCTGTGTGTGTGGCCGAACAGGCAGAGATCTACCTGCCGGCTGTCTGCCTCCTCGCGGATTCTCTCATTGCCCAGGGATACGCCGTACCGGTGACCGTGCGTAATGAAGACGCGCACATTATCAAAGGATGTGGTGATTTCTCTCTTTAAATGCGAAGCCCAGTCATTGTTGCCGGTAACCATATAGCAGGGACAGCCGGCTATTTTTTCCAGCATATGTTCCTGTCCCTCTATATCGCCGCAGTGGATCACGGCATCTACAGGCCTTTCTCTTCTGAGAGCCTCGGCAACCCTGTCGATGTATCCGTGGGTGTCACTTATAACCAGTATTTTCATGAGAGCACACCTGCAAGCTTCTGTGCCATTGCTCTCATCGCCTTACCCCTGTGGCTGATGGCATTCTTATCCTCAGGATCCAGCTCGGCCGTGGAGACGCTCAGGTCCGGCAGGTAAAAGATCGGGTCGTATCCGAACCCGTTCCCGCCGCGCGGTTCATATCCGATGCGCCCCTCGATGGTCTCCCGTACCGTGAGTTCTCTTCCGTCCGGCAGCACCGCAGCAACCGCGCACACAAAGCGCGCAGTTCTCTGTTCTGCCGGCACCTGATCCATGCGTTTCAGAAGAGCGGCATTTTTTATCTCATACGATGTATCCTCGCCCATATATCTGGCAGAATGAACGCCGGGTTCTCCGTTGAGGGCATCGATTTCCAATCCCGAGTCATCTGCCATGACAATGGCGCCGCGCGCCGGCCCGGCTGCTGCGGCCACCGCGCGCGCCTTAATCAGGGCATTCTCCGTGAACGTATCCCCATCCTCGCGGATTTCCGGATCCAGTCCTGCTTCCCTCATAGAGCATATTTCACAGGGCAGGTCCCGCATAATCTCACGAACCTCACGGAGTTTATTCTCATTTCCCGTCGCGAATATGATTTTCTGCATATATCTCCTGTCATCCTCTTCTGCCTGAAAGAGGTTCAATCTCAGACAATGCGTCGGCATCGCGGTTCAGCACGGCCTCGCTGCCAATCACGCAGAGATTCCCGCTGGTCACTATGGCTTCGGCCGCTTCCGCGAGTTTCCGAATGTCATCCGCTTCCGCGTCCAGGACCTCTTCTCTCTCTTTCTGGAAATCCTGTTCAGTGAAGCCGGCAAACCAGGAGGCCAGTGCAAAATCCCCCTGCGCGGACGCATTCATCGGTGTATCGAGATCGCTGATGGCACCGATAATGTATTTTGTCATTGTCTCCTCATCCGCCCGGAAGTCCCGCAGATACTGCGGCAGCCCGCGGTATACATCCAGCGTCCGTTTCAGGTGCGGATCTCTGTAGGATACGAGATATCCGCTTCCGGAACGGCGAAACGCGCTCATACAGCCATACGCACCGCCCAGTACCCTCAGGTTCGTCCACAGATAGTCATAATTGAGCAGGACGCGGAGAATGCGGAATGCGCCTGTGTAGGAGAGCCCTGCCTCTCTGAAGTTGCCCGTAACAGCTGCATACTGAACCTGTCCGGATGTAAAAAACCCTTCCTTTTTGGGGCCTTTATGCCATACCATGTGTCCGCTCTCCGCGGGTTCTGTGTACAAAACGGCGCGAAGGCCTTCGACATCCTGCTCGATTCTGCCGAATCCCTCTTTATCCGCCGTCAGGCTGACTGTCATGTTTTCCGGCCGGAAGACGATGCGCACCAGCTCGCGCAGATTTGCGGAGATCTCAGCCTTCTTCTCTTCGAAATTCTGCTCGAGGTCCTCGGCAAACCGGTAAAATGTGATGCCTGCCGTCCGCTCTGTCCATGCAGATGGCCCTGACTGCCGGGAGAGCGCCCGCCTGACGGCGGAAAGATGCCCTGCCGCGGGAATGGACTGCTGCAGGCCAGCTTTGACACTGGCCAGAATCTCGTAAAGTCTTTTGCCGTCCTCCAGATCTGATGTCAGCAGAATCTCACGGATCATGGAAAAGACAAAGCCCTGCTTCGGATACAGATATTTAGCGCGCAGCGCGAACATCTTTTTACCGGCCTCGGGATTTTCGCCTTTTTCCGCCGCAAATGTCTGCAGGCCAAAGGTGATTCCTCCTGTGTTTGCATTGATCTCGTGAAACAGCTGTCCGTACGTGTAGTGCTCGGTGCTCACCATCCCCAGAACGCTCTTGAGAAGGCCGAGATACTCCGTCAGTCTGTCAGGAACATGCTCCGTGTCAAACAGAATCGTAAGATATCCGATGCCGTTTGTCTGATATGTGTGTTCCAGCAATGTGATATCGCCGGCTGTCTTCTGCTCCGTGCAGAGCTTCAGCGGGGTTTTTCTGGCAATGTCATTTCTGGTCAGAACCGGCAGGCAGCGGCGCGTCTCTTCCGAATCCTCTTCCGCCTGGTAGGCTTTCAGCTCTGCCGTATCTCTGACCAGGCCGGCGATTTCTTCCGGACTCAGCGAATTCCGGTACGCGGCCAGGTTATCCTGCAGCGCCTGTTCTCTGGCTGCGGTGAGTCCGTGTCTGGGACGCAGAACCACAACAGCCCTGTGCGAATTGTCAAGCAGCCTGTTCTGTACAAGTGCTTCAAACCAGCCTTCACCGGCAAGCTGTTTGAGCCTGTCAAAGACAGCCAGTTCCTTCAGATATGCAAAGGGTTCGTTCTCATCATAGAGCCAGCTGTCAAACATGTTGATGCCGTAGATCAGGCCCTTGGGATAAGAAGAATAATCCGCCTCGCGGAAACGGAATTCAAAGAAATTAATTCCGGATTCCAGTGCTTTCCTGTCGATCCCGTCTCTCACCTGCCCTTCCAGCGTGTCGCGTATCACCTGCTGAAAGCGTTCCTGGTCCTCCGCTTCCGCATTTCTGGCAATCACGGAAAAGAAAGGCTGCAGAATGCCGTCATTATAGGATCCTTCTATATCCGTGCCGATATGCGCGTCCAGCAGTGCCTGCCTGACCGGCGCCCCCGGCGCATCCAGAAGCACATATTCCAGGACGGCAAAAGCCACATTTTCCAGAACCTCACTGCTAGCTGCCGTTACCGTGCTGCAGGCCAGATAGGTATTGCCCTCCAGCGGATCGTCATCCAGCACGGGGTAATCCAGCTCCAGGAAGACCGGCTCGGAAAAAGGCTTCTGGACGGCAATTTCCGACGCCGCCTCGATCCGGTCATACCCGCACAGATACTCTCTGTCCAGCCAGGCCAGTTTCTCTTCCATATCCATATTGCCGTAGAGGTAGATATAGCTGTTGGAAGGATGATAATACCGCCTGTGAAAATCCAGGAATTCCTCATATGTCAGCTGCGGTATGTTATCCGGGTCGCCTCCGGATTCCACGCCATACGGCGTATCCGGGAACAGGCAGTTGAACACCGTGCGGTCCAGCACCTCTTCC
>CAMODP010000197.1 GCA_946611445.1 uncultured Eubacterium sp. | reverse complement strand
GTAAGGCTTCTGCTGCTGGCAAAAAGCCCTCTGACGCCGACATTTTTCAGATGTCTGACCGGGAGGACGCGCTGAAGAAGGCGCAGGATGCGCTGGATGAAGCGAAGACGCTTTTTGAGAATGCACCCGGATCGCCTTTTGCCATGGCAACTGCGCCGCAGCAGGAAGAACCTGAAAAAAAGGAACCGGAGACAGATCCGGAAGAAGAACTGGATGCGCTGATTGGTCTGAAGGATATCAAGCATGATGTGCGGGAACTGGCTGACTTCGCCAAGGTGCAGAAGCTTCGTCAGGAGCAGGGCATGCGTTCTGTGCCTGTCTCCCTGCATCTGGTCTTTACCGGCAATCCGGGAACCGGAAAAACAACCGTTGCCCGTATTCTGGGCCGCATGTACAAGAAGATCGGCATCCTTTCCTCCGGCCAGCTCATAGAGGTGGACCGCTCGGGACTGGTCGCAGGGTATGTCGGTCAGACCGCGCTCAAGGTGCAGAAGGTCATCCAGTCCGCCATGGGAGGTGTCCTCTTTATTGATGAGGCCTATTCCCTGTCTCAGGAAAACGATCCCTTCGGACAGGAGGCTATCGATACGCTGCTGAAGGCCATGGAGGACCACAGGGACAACCTGATCGTAATCATCGCCGGGTATACCGGGCCGATGGAGGGCTTTATCAACAGCAACCCGGGCCTGAAGTCGCGCTTCAACAAGTATATTGAATTCCCGGATTACACGGTGGATGAGCTGGAAGCTATTTTTTACCTCAACTGCAATAAGTATGAATATATCGTGGACGAGGACGCGAAAAACCAGATCCGCACCATGATCCTGCTGCGCAAGGTCAAAAACCCGGTCAATTTCGCAAACGGCCGGGAAGTCCGCAACATGTTCGAAGAGATCATCACAAACCAGGCCCGACGCGTAGCCGTAATGGAGAATCCTTCTGCCGATGAACTGCGGCGGATCACAGTCGATGATCTGTGGGATGACGGCGGCGAAGGGAAAGATAAAGACGAGAAAACCAAAGAAGACGAGAACAGTAAAGACGGAAAAACCATAGACGAAAAAGCCATAGACGAGAAAACTATAGATGAGAAAATCATAGACGGGAAAGCCAAGGGCGCGGCGGATACAGAGGAAGAGACTGTCGAAGACAGCTCCCCCGCGGTGAATGCGGAATCTGCAGAAAGCGCGGAACCTGCAGAAAATGCGCCTGAAGAGAAGCCGGAAGAAACTGCAGCACAAAACACATCTGCGGAGAAGCCGGATGCAGAAGCTGCTGATGCTCCGAAGACTGAAGAGAAGAGTGACGCAAGATGAATCTTAATAATCGCAGAACACTGCTGATGGTTGCTGCCGCGACGGCTGTCATCTGCCTGGTGGTGCTGTTTTTCTTCCGCACGGAGATCTTTCTGTCCGCCGGCGGCAGAATCGTGTCCATACTGGAGCCTTTTATTTACGGTATTGTCATAGCATGGCTGCTGCACCCGCTCAGCAAGCGCTTCGAGCAGCTGCTGGCCAGGATTCTGGATCATGCCGGCACGGGCAGACTTAAAGGGCTGATTCGTCTGGTGTCCGTGCTGCTTTCTCTTGCAGTCCTGTTTGCGGCCCTGTTTTTGCTGCTTATGCTGGTTCTGCCGGAGCTGATTACCAGCATTTCCAGACTGATCCGCCAGATGCCCGGCGCCGTGCGGAGATTTGAAGTGTGGACCAACAGCCTGGAGCTGAACGGACACTTGTCCGAGGAGCTGATTGTGGCTGTACAGGGTATTATCGATACAATGACCGAACGGCTGCAGACTTTTCTGAAGACAGACCTGCTGCCGTGGCTGCAGAGTTATGCCGTCGGGATGCTGTCCAGCTTCCGGGGCGTACTGGACGTGATCATGAATTTCGGCCTGGGCTGCATCATTGCGATCTACCTGATGACAGACTGGGAGCGGTTCGGCGCGCAGGTGAAGCTTGCCGCCTGTGCCCTTCTTCCGCAGAAGGTCACGGACTGGCTCTTCCGGGAAGCGAGTTTTACAAATGAAAAGTTCAGCGGCTTCATAATCGGCAAGATCGTGGACTCCCTGATTATCGGAATCCTGTGCTTCCTGTTTGTGTCCATTACCAATATGCCTTATGGGATGCTGGTCAGTGTTATCGTAGGCGTCACAAACCTGATTCCGTTTTTCGGACCGTATCTGGGTGCCATTCCGTCCATCATACTCCTGCTGACGGTGTCACCCGGAAAATGTCTGGTATTTGCCATATTCATCATCATTCTGCAGCAGCTGGACGGCAACGTGATCGGTCCGATGATCCTGGGAGACCGCCTGGGACTGTCCGGTTTCTGGATCCTGTTCGCGATTCTGGTGTGCGGATCTCTGTGGGGCATTGTCGGAATGCTGATCGGCGCCCCCGTATTCGCGGTAGTGTACGACCTGATACGCACCTTTATCCGCAGCAAACTGCAGAAGAACGGAAATCAGCTGATGCTGGCCGACTATGACAGGCAGTATCCAAAAGAGCCGCCCGCAAAGAAAAACAAAAGAAGCGCAAAAAAAATAAGACAAAAGCAAGAGAATAGAACTAAAGAAGAAATATAGAAGAAATATAGAAGAAAAAAAGGAAGAGGAAAAAGAAGGAGAGACTGTACTAGTCATAAAAGATCTTAAAGCAATCAATGAAAAAGAACTGGATCAGGTCAACGGCGGTTTTGGACAGGAAGGCGGCTCCAATATGGTGGGCGGCCTGGTAATGGGATATCTGCCCGTCCTCGGGCCGGTTCTCGGCTCTGTCGATTTTCTCAGCGCCGATCTCTTATCCGGTCTGCTGCATGAGGTTTTCCAGCTGTACAATGGAGATAGAGTACAGATAACAGGGCCCCAGGTGCAGGGCGCCGACGGAAATACTTATGTACAGGTATTTGTAGAGAGAGGCGGTGTTACCGGTTACGTCAACGCCGCATATATCAGATAAGACAGGAGACAGAGGAGACAGGAGGAGACAGGGGTCAGACCCCTGTCTCCGTAACTAAATATTAATGTACATTTGCTTTATTTGATGAAAGCCTTTGAAAAGTCAAGTAGCAGCAGGGTTTGACTTTATAGGGAGGGCATATGATCCGGAAAATCAGAGAGAAAAACCTGAAGCATGCCATCATTTTTATTTTATCACTTGTCATTGCGCTTGTGATGTCGCTTCATTTTTCGGAGCTGATCTACGCAGAGGAGACCGCACCGGTCTTAGCAAATGAGGAAAGCGGAGAAGTGTATGGCGATGCCGCAGATGAAAGCTCTGCGGATGCAGTCTCGGAAAATGAATCGAAAGAAGCTTCGGAAGCCGTCAAAGAGGAGGCTCCCGCAAATGCGGAGAGTGATGTGAAGGCATCCGGAAGCGAAGCGGAAGCATATGCTTCCGGCAGCACGAATACGGTTGAGACAGCCGGCGAGGATGCAGCGGAAATTGCGGGAAGCGAGGACACGGCGGCTGTTGCGGGTACTTCGGCTGAGACGAAGAAGGCTGAAGCTGTAGAGCAGGCCGCTGATGCTGTCGATAAGACAGGCACTGCAGAGCAGTCAGACAGCAAGTCGGAAGCAGCCGACACAGAAAAGGCAGCTGATGCAGAGCCGACAGACAGCAAAGCGGAGGCAGCCGACACAGAAAAGGCAGCTGCCGCTGAGTCGACAGACGGCAAAGCAGAGGCAGCCGACACAGAAAAGACTG
>CAMODP010000196.1 GCA_946611445.1 uncultured Eubacterium sp. | reverse complement strand
GGTCTGCCGGCATGGAAGTCAGGGTTGACATACAGAAACAACTGCATCATTTTGCGCTGGACGTGCATTTTTCGGAGACAGGAAACCGGATCGGTATCCTTGGAGCTTCGGGATGCGGCAAGAGCATGACGCTCAAGAGCATCGCCGGTATTGTGACACCCGACAGCGGCTGCATCCGGATCGGGGACAGAACCTTTTTTGAAAAAGGAGCCGGGCGGAAGAAGACGGACGTGCGGCCGCAGGAGCGCCGGATCGGGTATATGTTCCAGAATTACGCCCTGTTTCCGACAATGACGGTGGCAGAGAACATAGCGGCCGGCCTGAGAGGAGACCGCCGCGCAAGCGAAAAGAGGGTGCGGGAAATGGCGGAGCGCTTCCGGCTCACCGGCCTGGAGCATCAGCTGCCGGCCGCTTTGTCCGGGGGACAGCAGCAGAGGGTGGCTCTTGCCAGACTGATGGCATACGAGCCGGATATGATTCTGCTGGACGAGCCTTTTTCAGCCATGGACAGCAACCTTCGCGACCAGCTGCAGCAGCAGATGACGGAACTCCTGAAAGAATATGAGGGAACCGTAATCCTCGTGTCCCACAACCGGGACGAAATCTATCGGTTCTGCAGCCGTCTGTTGATTATGGAAGATGGGAAAATCATAGCCCACGGTGACACGAAAGAGGTGTTCCGTGATCCGCAGACAAAAAGAGCAGCCAGACTGACCGGCTGCAAGAATTTTACAGATCTGAAACGGACAGAGCCGCACACAGCCCATCTGACAGACTGGGGGATCGACCTGCGCACGGAACGGGAAATCCCGGAAGGAACCACCTGTCTGGGATACCGCGCGCATGAATTTGTGCCGGTCTGGGATGAGGATTCTCAGGACGGAAAAACGCCGGTTACAGATTCTCTTGAAGCCGATCAGACGGAAGTCCCGCCCAACAGCTTCCGCACAGAGCTCACCGGGTACGCAGAGCTGCCGTTTGAGCGCAATTTCTATCTGCGTCCCCAGGGCGAGAGGCAGGCGAACAATCCCCGCCGCATCTGCTGGTATGCCCAGGAGATGCTGTGGCCCGATCTGGACAAAAAAGGTCTCCCGCAGTATCTGCAGCTGCGGGAGAAGGACATGCTGTTTTTGCGGGAGTAACGGAACTATAGCCGAAACCGTTACAGGAATTGTCCCGTCAGACTCTCCGGGCATTGACGGACCGCTTCCGGGGTGCCGGCTGCGACAATGCGTCCGCCGTCCGTGCCGCCGCCCGGCCCCATATCGATGATGTAATCAGCGCTGCGGATCACATCCAGGTCGTGCTCGATGACGATTACGGTGGCGCCGCGCGCAATCAGATCCCGGAAGACCTGCAGAAGCACGCGTACGTCCTCCGGGTGCAGGCCGATGGTCGGCTCGTCAAAGACGAAGACAGAATCTGTCTGCCCTTTTCCCATTTCACTGGCCAGCTTCAGCCGCTGCGCCTCTCCGCCGGACAGTCCCGGCGTTTCTTCTCCCAGCGTCAGATATCCCAGACCAAGATCATGCAGGACCTGCAGACGCTTTTTCAGAAGCGGAATGTCAGCACAGACCGGCAGGGCTTCGTCTACACTCATTGCCATCAGCGCCGGAAGCGAACAGGATGTTCCGTTTTTCCACGCGCGGAGAATTTCCGAGGCTTCTCTGCTGTAGCGTGATCCGCGGCAGTCAGGACAGGGAATATCCACATCCGGCAGGAACTGTACATCCAGAGAGATGCTGCCTGTGCCGTCACAGGTGGGACAGCGCAGCTTTCCGGTGTTATAGGAAAAATCGCCCGCTTTATATTTCTGTGCTTTTGCGGCCGGTGTCTTTGCGTACAGCTTCCGCAGCTCATCATGAATATTCGCATAGGTGGCGACCGTGGACCGGACATTGATGCCGATCGGCGTCGCGTCTATCAGCTTCACCTGCGTGATTCCCTCTGCGGAGATGGCTTTCACGTGCGGCGGGAGAGGCTGTCCATTGATGTGGGATGACAGCGCGGGGATCAGTGTCTCCAGGATGAGCGTCGTTTTGCCGGAGCCGGATACACCGGTCACGACCGTCAGCCGTCCCTGTGGTATGTCTGCTGCCAGGGGCTGTACTGTGTGGATCCTGTCCGCCTCCAGATGGATCCGCCCATTTGAAAAAAGAGAGTCCCCGCGCCGTGCAGGCCCGTTTACGGCGGATGAAGCCGGCTCTGTCATTTCTTCCGGGTCCATGGACAGTTCCGCCTCTTTCTCCCCGGACAGATACGGTCCTATCACGGAGACCGGATTGCTTTCCAGCTCCCGGACGGTTCCTTCGGCAATGACAGTCCCGCCCCCGGCGCCTGCCGCCGGACCCATCTCGATGACCCAGTCGGCATGCCGGAGGACCTGCGTATCATGGTCGACCAGCACAATTGTGTTGCCGTCTGCAGCCAGGTCATCCATGACGCCGGTCAGACCCTTCAGGTTGTACGGGTGCAGCCCGATCGAAGGCTCGTCCAGCACGTACAGGACACCGGTCGTGCGGTTGCGGACCGCACGTGCCAGCTGGACCCTCTGCCGTTCTCCGGTGGACAGTGTGGAAGAAGCGCGGTCCAGAGAGAGATAGCCCAGTCCCAGATCCATCAGACGCTTTGAGGTATCCAGAAAAGACTCACAGATATTGCGGGCCATCGGACGCATGGGCTCCGGCAGGGAATCCGGGACGCCTTTTACCCAGGGAATCAGCTCGGAGAGTGTCATGGCGGTCGCCTCGTCCAGACCGATGCCACGGAGCCTGGGCGCTCTGGCGGCATCTGAGAGACGGGTACCGTGACAGTGCGGGCAGACGTCCTCCTTCAGAAAGCGCTCAACACGCTTCATGCCTTTTTCGTCCTTTACCTTTGCGAGAGAATTCTCCACGGTATAGACCGCATTGTAATAGGTAAAATCCATCTCGGCGGTCTGCTGTGTCTGCGGGTTGACATAGAGGATATGCCGTTTCTCAGCGGGTCCGTGATAGACGATTTCCTTCTCCTCAGGCGTCAGCTCGCGGAAGGGGACATTCGTGCGGACGCCCATTTCACGGCAGATATCCTTCATCAGGGCCCACATCAGTGTTCCCCATACGGCCACTGCCCCTTCATCTATGGTCAGATTCTCATCCGGTACGAGCTTTGACTCGTCGACAGTGCGGATGATGCCGGTTCCGCCGCAGTCCGGGCAGGCACCCGTGCTGTTAAAAGCAAGCTCCTCCGCACCCGGTCCGTAAAAATGCGCCCCGCAGACGGGACACACAGACTCCAGACCTGCAGCTACGTCCATGCCTGGCTCCAGCATATGTCCGTTCGGACAGCGGTGACTGGCAAGCCGGGAAAACATGAGGCGGAGGCTGTTCAGCAGCTCTGTCATTGTGCCGAAGGTGCTTCGGATACCCGGTACGCCGGGACGCTGGTGTAGCGCCAGCGCGGCCGGCACATAGCGGACATCGTCCACGTTGGCACGGGATGCCTGCGTCATGCGGCGGCGCGTGTAGGTTGACAGGGACTCCAGATAGCGCCTGGATCCCTCTGCGTAGAGGATGCCCAGCGCGAGCGAGGATTTGCCGGAGCCGGACACGCCGGCGATGGCCGTGATCCTGTGCAGCGGGATATCTACGTCTATGTTCTTCAGGTTGTGTACGCGGGCCCCCCGGACCTCCATGCAGGCGGGGAGGCGGTTATTCTGTCCTTCCATAGGTGCTCCTTGTGTGTGCTGTCGTAATATCATAGAGTATA
>CAMODP010000195.1 GCA_946611445.1 uncultured Eubacterium sp. | reverse complement strand
ATTTGAAAAAGTATTTCCGGTTGACGGGAAGATCCTCCACGATCGCGTCCGAATCATCCACGATGTCCACGACCATCTCATCCGACTCCATAGCCGTGACAAGCAGTTCCGCCAGACGGTACAGCGTATGCGTTCCGAATACCAGGTCTACAAAGCGGTAACTCTGCCGCAGCTTCTCGACGACCTGCGGCTCCTGCATCATACAGCCGCACAGCGCGATCATTTTCACGGGGTTCTGCTTTTTCAGGCCATGCAGATAGCCCAGACGGCCATAGACCTTCTGGTTGGCGTTTTCCCGCACCGTGCAGGTGTTATAGATGACCAGATCGGCCTCCTCCGAATCGGTGTCCACATAGCCGATCTGCGTCAGGATTCCGCGCAGCTTCTCTGAGTCCCGGGCATTCATCTGACAGCCGAAGGTGGTTGTGCAGGCCGTCAGCGGCCGCCCCAGTTCCTCTTGTCTGGCGCGGAGCAGCTCCCGCGCCTTTCGGATAAACCAGTACTGGCGGAACGGCTCCTGCTCAGGAGCGGGGACAGAGATATCCGCCTCGTCAATGTAAGTGGTGATAATGTCGTTCATACTATTCCTTTATACTGTCGCAACGCACTTTTAATGATAAACCGTACTTTCTGTCACCAGATACATCGGCTTGATATCATACTCATCCGCCGGCACCTCGTCCAGGACCTGGAAGTCGAATGCGACGGCAACCGTCGTGTGATTCCTGTGCAGCTCCTGGTATTTGTCGTAAAAACCGCCGCCGTAGCCGCATCTGTGCCTCTGCGCGTCAAACGCGACCCCGGGGATGATAAAGAACGCATCCTCCCAGTCATCCGCCAGGCAGCTTTCCGAATCATAGCCCTTCTCCGGGTTGTCCAGCGGCTCCGGGATGCCCTTGCAGCCGGGGCTGAGCTGGTCAAGAGACGTAATCCTGTAAAAATTCATGACGTCCCCGTTTACGCGCGGAACCGCCACTTCCTTGCCGTCCCTCCAGCACTGTTCCATAAAAGCGCCGGTCATGACCTCATGATTATAATCCGCGTAGCAGAAGACCCTCTTCGCCTCCTTGTACGCAGGCATCTCCGTCACCCGCGCAAAGAGCCGGCTGCTCTTCTCCTCTATTTCGCTGTCCGTCGCTTCCTTCCTTCTGGCAAAAACAATCTTGCGCAGTTCCTTTTTCGAACTCATCTCATACTCCTTTACGCGTCATCCATGTGTTCCAGCAAACTCAGGATATAGAACTCATCCTTCCGCTCCTCCAGGAAGAGCGTCCCTACCTTTTCACCGTTGATAATGCGGTGGATATTGTGAAAATCACTGCCGTTCGCAATCACCATGTCACAGCCGGCGCTGGTGGCGATTTCCGCGGCGGAAAGCTTTGTGGCCATCCCGCCTGTGCCGACGCTGCTTCCGGTGGACTTCTTGCCCATTCCGCGCAGATGTTCATCAAGGTGCGTGACCGTATCGATAAACTCAGCCTTGCTGTTCGTGTGCGGGTCATCCGTATAGAGGCCGTCAATATCTGACAGCAGGATCAGCAGGTCCGCTTCTACAAGCGCGGCTACGACAGCTGACAGACGGTCATTGTCCCCGAAGACGGCCAGAGGCTCCAGCTCATATGTGGCAATCGTGTCATTCTCGTTGACAATCGGTATGACGCCCAGAGAAAGCAGTTCATTAAATGTATTCTTTGCATTGAAGCGGTTCAGATTGTCCAGCATCGTATTCTTGGTCAGCAGAACCTGACCGCAGATCTGGTTGTACTCGGAAAACAGCTTCTGGTAGATCAGCATGAGCCTTGCCTGGCCGACAGCGGCACAGGCCTGTTTTTCCGATACGTCTCCGCTTCCCTTCCGCAGTCCCAGCGTGCTCCGTCCCACCATGACGGCACCGGAAGACACAAGGATGACCTCTTTTCCCTGGTTTCGCAGGTCCGTCAGCTGGCGGACCAGGATCTCGACCTTGTTCAGGTCCAGCCGGCCCGTCTCTTTGTGGGCCAGCGATGAAGAACCGATCTTGATCACGATTCGTTTCTTGTTTTTCAGTAATGCGCGGTTATCTGTCATTGCTCAGTTCCTGTCTCTTGTGATTCCCAGAGACTGCAGGACAGCCTCCTGTTTCTGTTCCATAACAGCTGCTTCCTCCGGCTGCATGTGGTCATACCCCAGCAGATGCAGCATGCTGTGCGCCATGAGGAAGGCCAGCTCTCTCTTCAGAGAATGTCCGTACGCTTCAGCCTGTTCACGAGCCCGCTCCTCAGAGATGATGATGTCTCCCAGCAGCAGTTCTCCCGTCTCAGGGTTGAAACAGTCCGCCGCTTCGTCTTCCAGGATGTCGTACGCCGCGGGCGCAGGAAAATCCGTCATCGGAAAAGACAGAACATCTGTCGGCGCATCAATCTCCCGGAACCGTCTGTTCAGGTCCCGGATCCCCTCATTATCCGTTACGGTAATGGATATCTCCGCCTCATAGGGACATTTTTCCGTATCCAGTACCCGCTCGCACACGCTGCGGGCCAGTTCCTCAAAGCCCTCAGCCGGGGCGGTGTCCGTTTCGTTTTCGATCTGCAGTGTCATGACTGGGTTTTCTCCGTTCTGATTTTTTCTCGTATTTTTCGTAAGCTTCCACTATTTTCTGAACCAGCGGGTGACGCACGACATCACGGCTGGTCAGCTCACAGAAAGCGATGCCCTCGACATTCTTCAGCACACGGAAGGCAATGTCCAGGCCGGAAACCTGTCCGGCGGCCAGATCCTTCTGCGTCATATCGCCGGTGACTACCACCTTTGATCCGAAGCCGATGCGGGTGAGGAACATCTTCATCTGCGCCGGCGTCGTATTCTGCGCCTCGTCCAGAATGATATAGGCATTGTCCAGCGTGCGCCCGCGCATATACGCCAGCGGCGCGACCTCGATCAGACCCTTCTCCATATTCTTCTGGAAGCTGTCCGCCCCCATGATCTGGTACAGCGCGTCATACAGCGGCCGCAGATACGGATCGATCTTGCTCTGCAGGTCGCCGGGCAGAAACCCCAGCTTCTCTCCCGCCTCAATTGCCGGTCTGGTCAGGATGATCCGGCTGACCTCATCACTTCGAAAAGCAGTAATAGCCTTCGCCATGGCCAGATACGTCTTTCCTGTGCCGGCCGGCCCGATTCCGAACGTGATCATATGCGATTCAATGGCATCCACATATTCCTTCTGACCGATGGTTTTCGGCTTCACGGGCCTTCCTGACACCGTATAACAGATCAGCTCTCTGTCCAGCTCAACGGCAGCCCCCTCCATCTCCTCCGCGGCCAGAGAGAGCACATAGGCAACCTGCTGCTCCGTGATGGTATTCCCGCGCAGCGACAGCTGCAGCAGACTCTCCAGGGCGCGGCAGGCTGTCTGGACATTGCCCTCCGGACCGGACACATGCAGCCGTCCGTCCCGTGAGATCAGCGTCACATGGAGGGACCGCTCCAGGATGCGGGCAAACTGGTCATACTGCCCGAAAATATTCTGCTCATGACCGGCAGGGATCTCCAGAAGCTTTTCTATATATACGGCTGTCATCAGCATTCGCCTTTCTGAAATTCTTTAAAAATGCATATACTCTTTCGTAAGCACATGATCAGGTCATCGAAAGCATCTTACGGAATATTCCGCACTTCGTGCTTTCTCAATTCCGACTTCGCGCTTTCTCTTTTTTCACATCATGTTTACGGCTCCGCCCTGCGGTACAGGATCAGGGAAAACCACAGCAGAATGCGCTCTCCCAGATAATAATCCATTTCACAT
>CAMODP010000194.1 GCA_946611445.1 uncultured Eubacterium sp. | reverse complement strand
TACGGATTGTTCCGTGCTTCGCACTCCCACAATCCTCCCGCCATTCGGACTTTCGTGGCGCGTTCGCCCCACTTCTTCCTCATGTCGGGGCGCGCCCCAAGTACATTCACCCACCTGCAAGCATACCCGCAGGGCACTTAGCTTGCGTGGATTCAGTACTTTTGGCGCTGTAATCATTTCATGAACTGGTCGATTGCCCGGTTCAGTTCTTCAATGCTTTCCAGGTCTCCGGTCTGTACGGCGTCGACAATACAGTGCTCCAGATGGTCTTTCAGGATTACCTTTCCGGTGTTGTGAAGCGCAGAGCGGACCGCTGCGAGCTGTATCAGGATATCATTGCAGTCTCTGCCGTCTTCCACCATTCTCTTCACCATCTCCAGGTGACCGATCGCCCGGGACAGGCGGTTTATCACAGCCCGTGAATTCGCGTGAGAATGACCGTGCGTTTCCTGGCCGGATGTGTATTCTGGGTGTTGATCCATGATTGTTCTCCTGCATGGTGTGTTCTTTCAAGTCCGGCTCTGCCGGACTTGCGCCGGGCTGCGCGTCAGCCCTGCTGACAATCTTCCTCTGCACAGCCCTGGCATCCGCCGGAGGCATACTCAGAAGGAGATTGGACTCCTCCTGAGACGACTTGTTTTCCCCCACCTAAAGAGGAGGGGGCCATCTCCTTCTGGGTATACAGCCACTATATCGCAAAAGGAGCCCGTGCTAAAGCCCGGAGGGGGGATTCAGGTGTGCGCAAAATGATCCGTCATCCAGGCAAAGGACATCAGCAGGTGCATCCTGGTCGGAAAGTGGTCAAGGTTCAGGCCTGTGATTTCTTCGATTTTCGTCAGACGGTGCGGAAGAGTGCTCCTGTGTATGCGCAGGATTCTGCTCGTGACGGTCGCGTTCCTCTCGTGGAGGAGATAGACCTGCAGCGTCCGGCACAGCTCCGTGTCATTTGCCGCGTCATATTGCTGCAGAAGGCGGATGCCTCTGGCGGTCAGCAGGGAAGCCGGCAGTTCTGTTGTCCCGTTCCGGAGCCAGTAGGGCACCGCTATCTGGCGGAACTCTCCGAACCAGTCTGTCAGACGGTTCTGCTCCATATACCGGAGACAGGCGGCGGCCTGTTTCATATACTGCGGGTAGTCGGCAAGTGTGCTGAATTCATCTGAGACAGCCGCCTTCAGCAGGGATTCCCGGATGAGCTCGGACAGTCCCATGCGGATATCGGAGGTGCGCATCTGTGCGAGACGGAGACTGATCAGGATGTAGATGCGGCCCTCGGCATAGTAGAGGCTGCTGCCGGGAATCCGTTCCAGGATGCCGGTGCATACGCTGCGGACCATATAGGTATTCAGCTGGTCATTGTACAGCCGGAGTATCCCGCAGACAAATGAGCCGGGAGAGTCCCAGCCCGGGAGCTTTTCCGCCGCGGCGATCGCAGAAGGAACAGGAGACTCTCCGTCCGCGTACCGTTTCAGCAGCCGGGTGACAAGGTCACCGGAGCGGGGGCCGGCGAGAGACTCCGCAGCCAGCGTCTCCAGAAGCGCCTTCCCGAAGTACTCGACGGCTGCCGCGCGTCCCGGCGTGTTGTCCCGCAGGGATACGATAAACCGGCCGTGATAACGGCCGTACAGAAACAGATTCATGTACAGACAGCATTCTTCAGAATCAGGGTCCGTCCAGAACTGACATCCCTCTGTGTGCAGCGTTCGCTGATAGGCCGGATTTGTGCGGAAGTCATTCAGAACAGAGGTGGCCTGCATATAACAGCCGTACTGCTCTGAATACTCAAAACCTGTTATTGTGGAAAGATCCAGTCTGCGGTCATAGCCAATCAGGCAAAACTGTTCGTCATGCACGAAGCAGAAGGTCTGAAAGTAATCCGTGGCGATAGAACAGATCCGGTTCAGGGTTTCCGGCGAGACCCGGGCAAGGGCCATGGCAGCGTCCGTCTCACGGCAGGCGCAGAACAATTCTTCCAGGCAATTCAGCACGCGCTTTTCGTCCGCGTCACGGCAGAGATACCAGAGCGCATCGTCCGGCAGGTCATCCGGATTCCGCGCCCCGAGATACAGGGCGGGCCCGGTCAGGATGGTGTCTGCGTCATCTGCCGGACAGATCTCCAGTATGGCGGGGTCTGCCTGCCTGTCCGGAAAATGGAAGCGGTAACCGGACAGCTCTGCAGGAAGTCCGTGCCTGTGAAGCGTGATGTCGAATCCCGCTTCTATCAGTTTTTCATACAGGATGTCCGTATTCAGCAGACGCATGAAAGTCCCCTTTTTCTGACGGATGAGAGAGCCTTACGTGTGTTTTCTACAGTGTACCATGTCTCTTCCGGCAAGTCATCAGCAAAATGCAGAATCTAATCGCAAAAAAGAAGACAATGTGGAGATTGAACACTGCCTAATTGGTGGTAGTATAGAAGTATAAGCGGAAAGTATGCTGACGAATCAGCTGTTTTGGGCAAATTGGATAACTGTTCCGGATGGCTGACAGAGAGGCACTGTAGTTTTTGCAAAAGCGGAGGAGAATGAAATGAAGAAAGTACCGTTTTCCGAAGATGAGATGCAGGTGCTGGGGACGTTCCTGGGACCGACAGAGGCTTTTTTCGCCCCGCCGAAGAAGCTGAACACGCCCTGCACAGTGGAGGAAAATCTCCGGGCGGCCCTGAAGGGAGAGGATTATCTGTGGATGCCGAACCTGACGGACATCTGCAATGTGCAGTCCAGGATCAATCCGGATCACATTGCCAGAGCGGAGATTCAGGATCTGGGTCCGAAGCAGCCGGATGAAGAGAAGGGCGGACCGGATCTGTTCGGCGTGAAATGGCAGTATGTGCCGGTGGCCATGGGATCGATGGAAGTGCCGGGCGAGCCGCATCTGCTGGATGACGCCAATGAATGGGAGGAAAAGGTTGTCTGGCCGGATATCGATTCCTTTGACTGGGAGGGCATGGCGAAGCTGAACGCACCCTTCAAAAACGAAACCCGCCTGATTGGCTGCACATTCCAGAACGGCCTGTTTGAACGCCTGATCTCCTTTATGGGTTTTGAAGAGGCCATCGTGGCGCTGATCGATGAAGAACAGCAGGACGCCGTCAAGGCGCTGATGGACAGGCTGGCGGATATGTACATTCATTTTATCAGCAAATACAGAGAGGCGATCAACGTGAGGGAGGTCCTGTTCCACGATGACTGGGGATCCCAGAGAGCGCCGTTTTTCTCGCTGGATACCTGTGTGGAGATGATTGTCCCGGCTATGCGGAAGATTGCAGATTACTGTCATGAGAATGACATGGTCTTCCAGCTGCACTCCTGCGGCAAAAATGAACTGCTGGTGCCCGCCATGATAGAGGCAGGTGTCGACCTCTGGTGGGGGCAGGTGATGAATGACAAGGATACGCTCTACGAGCAGTTCGGCGACAAGATCATGCTGGGCATGGATGTGCCGCCTCTGCCGATGGACGCGGACAAAGAGCTGATCGACAGGACCGCGAAGGAATTTGTCGCCAAATACACGAAATACCCGGCTATGGCCTGTGCGTTTATGGCGCCTGAAGGTCTGATGGAGGCGATTTACAGAGAGAGCCGGATCGCCCTGTGCGGCACAGTATAAAGAATCTGCACGCCCGGATGCCTGCGGCGCTGACAGGCGCGGCGGATGCCCCGTATTGCAGAGTGACGGAGCAGGCCGGCCGCGGCATGACAGAACCGGCGGGTCTTCAGGCGGAAATACAGAAATACGATTCCGCAAAGAAAGGAGGGCGAAAAATGCAGAAAATACCGTTTGACAAAAG
>CAMODP010000193.1 GCA_946611445.1 uncultured Eubacterium sp. | reverse complement strand
CTGCATATCAGCAAGGAATCGTACATTCCGCTGGTGGCAGGACATGTCACACTGTGTGCGCCGTTTGTCTTCCTGGCGGTCATGCCCCGGATCAAGCAGATGGATTCCAGCATTTACGAGGCAGCGCTGGATCTGGGAGCCACGCCTTTTGCGGCACTGCGGGAGGTTGTGATCCCGCAGATCGTACCCGGAATCATCTCGGGATTTGCCCTGGCGGTCACGCTTTCGCTCGACGATTATTTCATTGCGATGTATACGAAACCTGCTACTTTCGACACCATCAGCACCTATGTGGTCAATGCCACCAAAGGGGCGCAGACGACGATCAAAACCGCACTCTGGGCGCTTTCCACCGTAATCTTCCTGATCGTTGTCCTGATCGTCGTGGGTATGAATCTGCGGGCGAAGCGCAAAGAAAATGAGATGGACGGATATGGCAGAAAACACAGGGGGATCCGGAAAGGAGGCAGGCATGCGGAATTGGAGAATTAACCGCCGGCTTATGCTGCTTCTGACAGGGGTTATTCTGCTCACTCCCGCAGCGGAACATACCGTGCTGGCGGAAGAGACGGACAATCCGGAAAAAGTGGTGCTCCGGGTCTGCAACTGGGAGGAGTATATCGACCTGGGTGACTGGGACGAGGAGGAGACCATAGAACTTCCCTCTGCAGATATCATCGGCGAAAATTCCATGGTCGAAGATTTTGAAGAATGGTATTACGATACCTACGGGATCGAGGTCGAGGTAGAGTACTCCACATTCGGCACCAACGAAGATCTGTACAATATGCTCACGCTGGGTGATGTGTATGACCTGATCTGCCCCTCCGAATACATGATCATGAAACTTATGAACGAGAAGCAGCTGGTGCCGCTCTCGGATGAATTTTTTGATACGGAGGATGAAAACAATTATTACAGCCGCGGTGTTTCTCCTTTTATACGAAACATTTTTGAGACGAAGGGCACCGGCGGTGAAATGTGGAGCAAGTATGCGGCCGGCTATATGTGGGGCGTTACCGGGTTTGTGTATAATCCGGAAGAAGTGACGCAGGAACAGGCGTCTTCCTGGGGATTTCTGAGCGATCCTGCTTACAAGAGAAGAGTTACGGTCAAGGACAGCGTGCGGGAATGTTATTTTGCTGCTGTCGGGGCGCTGAAGTCCGACCTTCTGACCTCGGAGGAATTCCGTAACGCGCCGGATTACGCGCAGAGGCTGGAAGATGAAATGAACGACACCTCCCCGGAAATGATCCGGCAGGTACAGGAATATCTCCAAAACGTCAAGGATAATGTCTATTCGTTCGAGTCAGACGCCGGCAAAGCGGATATGATCACCGGCAAGGTGGTGGCGAACTATCAGTGGTCCGGAGACGGTGTCTATACGATGGATCAGGCGGATGAGGACGGCCTGGAGCTGGCCTTTACGGTGCCTGAAGAAAGTACGGACATCTATTTTGACGGCTGGGTGATGTACAAAAAGGGAATTGAAGAGGATCCCGCCAAACAGCATGCGGCCGAGGCCTTCATCAACTTTACTTCCCGGCCGGACAACGCTATCAGGAACATGTATTACATCGGTTACACTTCGGTGCTGTCCGGAGGTGAGGACCCGCTCCTCTTTGAATATGCCGACTATAACTACGGTGCCGAGGAGGACGAGGAAGATACGCAGGATTACGATCTCTCGTATTTCTTTGCCGCAGATGGAGAAGAGAGTGAGGACTATGTGATCACGGCGCCGTCGGATCAGGTCAACCGACAGCTTTCGGCGGCATACCCGCCTGCAGATGTGATCGGACGTTCCTGCATCATGACCCATTTTAATGAAGAGCAGACGGCAATGATAAACCGGATGTGGATCAACGTGCGCTGTATGAGTATCTATAAAGTGCCGGTCTGGGGCTGGATCCTGCTGGTGCTGGCGATCGCCGGTATGGGGGCTATGGTGATGAAGCGTCTGACGATGATGCGGGCAGTCAAAAGAAAACATACTTGAGCGGAACAGAACAGGAGAAACCATGATTTATCTGATCGGTACCGGCTGCGGAGCCGGGAGCATGACAAGAGAGGCGGAAGAGGCCCTGCGGGAGGCGGTTTGTCTGATCGGGGCGGGACGCCTGCTTGCCATGTTTCCGGATGACAGGGAAAAAGTAACTGCCGTTCGGCCGGATGCTATACGGAATGCCATAGAAGAGTCGCAAATGAAGAATCCCGCGGGCAGTATTTGTGTGCTGTTCAGCGGGGACAGCGGGTTTTATTCCGGAACGCGCGGACTCCTGCCGCTTCTGGATGGATACGAGGTGCGTGTTCTGCCCGGAATCTCGAGTCTGCAGATGCTCTCGGCAAGGTGCGGGCGCCCCTGGCAGGACTGGAGACTTTGCTCCGCGCATGGGCTCGACTGCGATGCGGTAATGGAAGTGTGCCATGGGAAACCGGTGTTTTTTCTGACCGGAGGAAAGCTGGGACCGGCGGATCTCTGCAGGCAGCTGAAAGAAGCAGGCCTTCCGGAACTTCCGGTCGTGGTCGGTCAGGACCTCGGAACGGAACAGGAACAGATGGTCAGCGGAACAGCCGGAGAGTTTGCCGGACAATCGTTTGCGCCGCTCAGTGTGATGCTGGCGGAGGCTGCACCGCGGCCTGTGAAAAGGGCGCCGGGGCTTCCGGACGGTATGTTCGAGCGGACTGAAAAAGTGCCGATGACAAAGCAGTTTGTTAGGGCGGCTATATTGGCAAAACTTGCGCCGGGCCCGGAGGACATCTGTTGGGATGTCGGGACGGGATCCGGCAGTGTGGCGATCGAACTCGCTCTGCAGGCCGGAGCCGTATACAGCGTGGAGCGGAATGCGGAAGCAATCGAGCTCGCCGGGCGCAACCGCAGGGCACTGGGAGCCTGGAATCTGCGTCTGAAGGAAGGGAAAGCGCCTGAAGCACTGCAGGACCTTCCGGCACCGGATGCCGTGTTCATCGGCGGGAGCAGCGGAAAGCTTGACAAGATACTGGAACTGATACAGGAGAAAAATGAAAAGGCGCGGGTCTGTATTTCGGCGGTGACGCTGGAGACTCTGTCGAAAGCAGTCAGTCTGCTGGAAGAAATGGGGTATGAGACCGATATTGCGCAGATTGCTGTCAGTCAGAGCAGAAGCATCGGAGGCAGCACGGCCCGATCCGGAGAGGACGGCCGGACATGCAGAACTTCCGCTATGCACATGATGACGGCCCAGAATCCAATCTGGCTGATTACGGGAGAGCGCGTATGAAGCGGTTTATGCTGACGGCCATGCACAGCAATGCCGGCAAGACGGTCATGACCTGTGCGCTTTTGGCTGCGCTGAAGCGCAGGGGCATAGAGGTACACTCTTTTAAGTGCGGGCCGGATTACATTGATCCCATGTTTCACAGCCGTGTACTCGGGATCCCCTGCCGGAACCTGGATCTGTTCCTGCAGGGAAAAGAAAAGGTAAAAGAAACACTGTCCGCGCACGGCGGGGAGTTGGCTGTTCTGGAAGGCGCCATGGGCTATTACGACGGCATGGCCGGAACAGAGGAAAACAGCGCCTGGGAGGTCGCGGCGCTGACGGAAACGCCGGCTGTACTGGTCGTGCGGCCGAAAGGCGTTGGTATATCCCTTGCCGCGCAGATCCGGGGCATGATGCAGTTCCGTGCAGATTCGAACCGGAACGGGGCAGCCTATTTAAAGAAGGGTACTGCGGGCGGTGCGGCGATGCCGTATGCGGAAAACAGCGGCATCGGCGGGATCCTTCTTGCGGACTGCAGTGCATCGCTGGCCGCTTACCTGCGGCCGATCCTGGAGCGGGAAACGGGACTTCCTGTCTTCGGCTATCTGCC
>CAMODP010000192.1 GCA_946611445.1 uncultured Eubacterium sp. | reverse complement strand
TACGCCTCTGTCAGGAAAGCGATCAGGCGGAGGGCCAGTTCTTCTGTGTTCAGGATATTGTCGTTGACGGAACCGATCATCGCCAGGTGTTCTCCCGCCAGCGGGTCATCGAAACGGGGCCAGAGGATGCCTGGTGTGTCGAGAAGTTCGAGCGATTTGTTCAGGCGGATCCACTGTTTGCCGCGTGTGACGCCGGGGCGGTTTCCTGTCTTTGCTGAGGCCCGGCCGGCGATGGAATTGATAAAGGTTGATTTCCCGACGTTCGGTATGCCGCATACCATGGCGCGGATCGGCCTGTTGCGGATGCCGCGGCGTTTGTCGCGTTCCAGCTTTTCCCGGCAGGCTTCCTGTACCAGAGGCTGTACCTGGCGCAGGGACGCCCGGCTGCGGGAATCCGCCAGAAGCACCTGCGCGCCCTGGCTGCGGTAGGCTTCGATCCACAGGCGGTTTTTCTCTTCATCTGCCAGATCCGCCTTGTTCAGAATGATCATGCGGCCCTTTGAGCGGCCCATGTCACGGATGTCGGGGTTGCGGCTGGAGAAGGGAATTCTGGCATCCACCAGCTCGATGATAAGATCGACGAGCTTCAGGTCCTCTTCCATCTGCCGCCGTGCCTTCGTCATATGCCCGGGATACCATTGAATATCCATATTCACTCTCCTCCTCTCATTCACCTGACAAACCATATCCTCGTGATAGGTCGGATCCGCAGCCACACTTTTCCGATAATGTCGTCTTCCCGGATATTGCCCAGTGTGCTGTACCGGCTGTCTTCCGAGCCGTTCCGGTTGTCGCCCAGCACGAAATACTCGTTGTAGTCCAGCTCGATCTGCTCTGCGGCCAGGCCGGCGTCAACGATCTCGGGATATCTGTCATCTCCTTTGAGAGGCTCGCCGTCGATATAGACGTGTCCGTCCAGTATCTGGACGATCTCGCCGGGCAGGCCGATGATTCGCTTTACGTGCATATTTGCGCCGGTCTCACGGCTGTTCCGGAATACGACGACGTCTCCTCTGTCCGGTTCGCCGATCGCGTAAGCCGCAGTATTGACCAGAAAAACATCGCCGGCGGTGATACCCGGCTGCATGGAGCTCTCCTGCACCTGAATCGTCCTGCAGAAAAACCAGGACAGTCCATAGGCCAGCACCAGAACGGCAGCGATCTCGACGGCCCAGATCAGAATGCGTTTCCAGGCTGCGCGGACGGGATGGGCAAGCTCCCACACCCGCATGCGGGCCCTGTATCTTGCATATGCGCGGAAGCGCTTTCTTCTGGTCCTTCTGTCCTCTTTCTGAGGCTCGGGAGGCTTTACGGAGTCATCTACGATTAATACGTCATCATCTATCAGAAGATCGTCTCTTTCTTCCATGGCAGGCTTATCCCATCTCTCTGCTAAGCAAAAGAGGGCTGTCAGACAGCCCTCTCAAAAAATCATGAATTACCGGACAACCGCTTTGACTTTGGCGGCCTTGCCGACACGCTCTCTCAGGTAATGCAGCTTCGCGCGTCTGACTTTACCGCGGCGGACGACCTCAATCTTCTCTACGTTCGGTGAGTGCAGCGGCCATGTCTTCTCAACGCCGATGCCATTGGAGGTCTTGCGGACTGTGAAGGTCTCGCGGCTGCTGCCGCCCTGTCTCTTCAGGACAACGCCTTCAAAAACCTGAATTCTCTCGCGGTTTCCCTCTTTGATCCGGCCGTATACCTTGATGGTGTCGCCGACACGGAAATCAACGATCTCTTTCTTCAGCTGTGCTTCTTCAATGCTGCGGATAATGTCATTCATCTCGTCTATCTCTCCTTTTTTCTATAAAATCAGGATGCTCATTCTCACCGATAAACGTGACAGCGGAGCATCACTGCAAGCTTCTGCTCACAGACTGTATGATTATACACTATCGGAATCTCTATTGCAAGATTTTCTTTCGGATTTTCAGGGAAAGTCCGGCGCATCCTTCCGGCGTTCTGTAGGTGTCCGTGCAGGGAACCTCTTCGATCACCGAAAAGCCGCTCTCCCACAGATATTTTACTGCTTCCTGACGCTGTGTCTCGTCTCCTCCGTACAGGACGACGGCAGGTGTTGAAGTACCGCGCAGATTGCGGAAGCGTTCAGAGAAGGTCATCTCCTTTGCTTCCGGGCCGGCTGCTTTTTCTCGCAGTCCGTCTTTCGGGCCGGCTGCTCTTTCCTGCAGTCCTTCTTCCGGGCCGGCTGCTTTTTCCAGCAGTCCTTTTTCCGGGCCGGCTGCTTTTTCCTGCAGTCTTTCTTCCGAACCGGCTGCTTTTTCCCGCAGTCCTTTTTCCGAACCGGCTACTCTTTCCGACAGCCCTTCTTCCGGGCAGCTGTTCAGACCCGTTATGCAGGTCTGTTCCCCCTGTCCTTCCTGCGGCAGCGCCAGAAGCAACAGGTCCTGCGGTCCGAAGCTGCGATGCATTTTTTGCAGCTTTTTTCTGCCGTAATCCAGTACCGTTCCGTATCGGGAAAGCTGGGCCGTGAGACTCTGCGCCGTTTCCCGCGCAGCATCCGTACCGTACCAGATTCCAGTGACGGTGAAGCTTTTTTCCAACAGCTCCGGCCGTCTCTCCCTGGTTCTGATCAGGGACTGTTCATGCCGCCATTCTTCTATCTTTTCATGGTTGCCGGACAGCAGCACTTCCGGGACGCGGCGCCCGTGCCACTCCTCCGGCCTTGTGTAGTGCGGATACTCCAGAAGATTGTCCTGAAAAGACTCGAACTGCGTCGATTCATCGTTGTTCAGAACGCCCGGGATAAAGCGGGAAACGGCATCGATGATCACCGCTGCCCCCAGCTCGCCGCCGGTCAGAACGTAATCTCCGATGGAGATGTAGTCTGTCACAACCTCTTCGAGCACTCTCTCGTCGATCCCCTCGTAATGACCGCAGAGCAGGATCAGCTCCTCTTCTCTGGCCAATTCTTCGACCTTAGTCTGGTCCAGAACGCGGGCCTGCGGCGTCAGGTAGATCACACGGGGCCTGCGGCCGAGCTTCTCTTCCACGCTTCTGACCGCCTGATAGACCGGCTCGGGCTCCATCACGATGCCGGCCCCGCCCCCGTAGGGGTAATCGTCAATCCGCATGCTGCTCCGTGTGGCGAAGTCGCGGATATTGACAGTTTCCACCTCTATCGCGCCGCTTTTTACACCCCGCCCAAGGATGCTCGTCGATGTAATCTGCCTGATCAGGTCCGGAAATAATGTCAGCACGTAATATTTCATGACTGCTCCATCATCTCCATGTACTCCTGCACCAGCTTCATGAACTCAGGATCCTGCATCATATGAGCTGTCCAGATAAACAGCGCGATATACGCGATGAGAAAAACGGCTCCCAGAATGATTCCTGTTATCGCAAGCCCGGTGCCGCTGTAGTACTGCGGATTCTTGCGGATCTGCAGGAGTGCGGCTATTCCGAATCCAATCGCCATCAGGGAAGGGATAAAATACAGCGAATTGAGGAACAGGGAAAGCACGCCGAGAACGACGGACGCAATCGCCATCCCGTGTATGTGTCTGACCGTAGTTCCTGCGCCGTAACCCTGTCTGTTCCAGGGGTTCTGACCGCCTGCAGGGCCCTGGTTGTTCCACGGTGCCTGACCGTTTCCGGTATTCTGACCGCCCCATGGTGTCTGGCCGTTGCCTGGATTCTGCGCGTTCCACGGTGCCTGACCGTTTCCGGTGTTCTGACCGCCCCATGGTGTCTGGCCGTTGCCTGGATTCTGCGCGTTCCCGGTGTTCTGACTGCCCCACGGGGTCTGGCCGTTTCCGGGGTTCTGTGCGTTCCACTGGGTCTGGCCGTTTTCGGTGTTCTGGCTGCCCCATGGTGCCTGGCCGTTTCCGGGATTCT
>CAMODP010000191.1 GCA_946611445.1 uncultured Eubacterium sp. | reverse complement strand
AGGCCGGCGCAGCAGCAGACATCTGGGTATTCCCTGATTCCTGCCGGCGTACGTACATAAGTACATAATTCAGTATTTCCACACGCAGCAAATGCGGAGGTGAAGCGATAAGCCGGGTTATGTCGTGCACGGTCATCTGTCTGTGTCCTGCCGTTGCCGGCAGGCTCAAGCGACCCACCTGAGGAAGTGACGGGCAGCCACATGTCCCTCTTTTCGGTCTTGCTTCGGATGGGGTTTACACAGCGCGTCACGTTGCCGGGACGCCGGTAGTCTCTTACACTGCCTTTTCACCCTTACGGCGCGGCTGCGCCGCGGTTCTTTTCTGTTGCACTTTCCCTGGAGTTGCCTCCGCCGGACGTTATCCGGCATCCTGCCCTGTGAAGCCCGGACTTTCCTCAGCCTGCCCCTTTCGGTCCTGCAGGCCGCGACCGCATACTTCGCCTCCGTATTCTGCGCTTATTACTATATAATATGTTTGTTTTATTGTCTGGTCAAGGGCTGAGCCTGTATCCCCCGGGGTGTCTTCTTTCAAGTCCGGCTCTGCAGCACTCAGCCGGCACGTGATCAGGGAATTCCCTGATTTCATGCCGGCGTTCGTCCTGTAAAAATCAATGAATCTGTATCCAGCCTCTTTTTTACAGCCGGAAAATCCCGCCCCCGATGAACTCTCTCAGGATGGAATTCAGCGGTACGTTTTCTGCCGGACTTCCCAGAATGTTTTCCAGGAATTTGAGCAGCCGGTGTGCCTCCGGGTATTCCGGGGCGTTCTCCGGAATCTGGAAAAGCAGCGGCTCTGCATACAGCTTCAGCACGGAAGGCTCGTAGACCAGGGCCGAATTGAACATGACGTCGGCGTTTTCCTGGTACGGGAAGATATAGCTCTCCTCTCCTCTCCGCACGGAAGGCCACATGCGGATGGTTTCCTGCGCGGAGGTGCCCCTCGTCCTGTGATCCCGGATGATCCGGCGCAGCAGACGTCCGTCTGTTGTCGGAATGTAATTGTGCTCGTCAATGTTCAGCTGCGTCAGCGCGCTGATGTAGATCAGATACTTCGCGTCATCGGGCAGGAAGGAACTGAGCTCGGGGTTCAGTCCGTGAATGCCCTCCAGAACCAGAATGTCAGACTCGCCCAGCTGCAGGAAATCGCCGTGATATTTTCTGGTGCCTGAGACGAAGTCAAACACCGGCATCTCTACTTTTTTGCCGGCGATCAGATCCTGCAGTGTCTGCCGGATCAGATCCAGATCCAGGGATTCCAGACACTCGAAATCGTAATTGCCGTCGGCATCTCTGGGGCAGTCCACACGGTTGAGATAGAAATTGTCCAGGCTGACCGGGTGCGGCCGGAGGCCCTGTGCCGTCAGCTGCACGGACAGCCGTTTGGAGAAGGTCGTCTTTCCGGATGAGGAAGGGCCGGCTATCATCACAAATTTGATGTTGTCCCTGGAGGCGATCTCACGCGCGATGGCCGCTATTTTTCCCTCCTGCAGGGCTTCAGCCGCCAGGAGTTTGGACTGGAAGGTCCCAGCGCACAATGCGTCATTCAGGTCGCCAAGGGCAGAGACCTCCATCTGTTCCGCCCACTCCTCCGCCTCTGCCTGGATGGCGAACAGCTTCGGGGACGGCCGGTACGGTTCGACGTGCAGCGGATCCGTCCGCTCCGGAAGAACCAGAACCAGACCGGCTTCATAGGGTTCTACCCGGAACGTCTGCAGAAAGCCGGTGTCTCTGACCATATATCCGTAGAAATAATCACTGTAGTCATCCAGGGTGTACAGATTCACCGAGGAGGCGCGGCGGTACCGGAAGTTGCGGTCCTTGTCCTCCATGCCGGCATTCCGGAAATACTCTCTGGCTTTTCGCAAGCTCACGGAATTCTTCTGCAGGGGAATTCTCTGCGCGGCAAGCTCCCGCATGCGCGCCTCCACCTCTTTCGCAAAAGAAGCATAATCCGCAATTCCGTCCGCCAATCCTCTGATCGTGTAATAATACCCGCTGCTGCTGCAGAACCGCAGGAACGTATGCACATCCCGGTCTTTGCCGGTTATGTCATAGACCGATTTCAGAAACAGGAAGTTGGTGCTCCGCCTGTAGATGCTCATGCCGATCTCAGAAGAAGCCGTCACCAGCGTCAGGGCGGCGTCTCCGTCCGGTACCCGGATGAGTTCCCGCAGGACGCCGTTCTCGAGCACCACCAGGGCAGGCGGTCCTTCCGCCGGTTCAAAATCTCTTACAATCTCCCAGTACGGCGTGCCGGCTTTATAGATTCTTGTGTTTCCGTCAACAGTAATAACTGGCATATGATATCCTCCTGTCAGACGGCCTGGTACGGCTGCTTAACCGGCGCGCCTTTTACCTGGCAGTCCGGGAAAAGGCGGCCCAGCTTCTGGACCATGAAGTCAATAAACCCGTACTCTGTGCCGTAATGTCCTGCATCAATGATATGCAGTCCCCGGGCGAGCGCGTCAATCGCCAGATGATAATCGATATCACCGGTGACCAGGACCTGGGCTTCCTCGCGGATTGCGGCATCCACCACGCTCTTTCCCGAGCCGCCGCAGATGGCGACGCGGCGGATCATCTGTGTCTCCTCTTCTTCTGTCTCACCCTCGGAGCTGCTGTCCTCCAGGCCATAGCAGCGCACTGCCTGCAGCTGCAGACTGTTCCGGACAAAACGGGCTGTTTCCCGGAGCGTCATCGGCTCTTTGAGCTCTCCCACGCGGCCGATGCCTTCCTCTACCCCTTCATTTTCTCTCGTGACGTCCAGCACGCGGCAGTGTTCCAGCCCCAGCTTCCGGCGGTTCATGCCGCCCATGCCCAGCACATCAAAATTGGTGTGCATGGAATAGCAGGTGATCTCATGCTCAATGATAGCCAGGATCCGTCTGCCGATAAATGTGTCATCATTGACCTGCCGGATACTGTGAAACAGGAGCGGATGGTGGGTGATCAGCAGGTCTGCCTCGAATTCCACGGCATCACTGATCGCCTCTTCCGTGGCGTCCAGCGCCACATAGATTTTCCGGACCTCCCGGCTCCTCCTGCCGACCTGCAGGCCGGAGTTGTCCCAGTCCATCGCGTAATCCAGCGGGTATTCCTCTTCCAGTCTCGCAATGATTTCTTCACAGTTCATATCTGTCCAGAGCGGCTTCGATCAGCCGCTTTTCCTCCTCTATCTGCTGCCGCCGCAGGGCGGCTTCTCCTGTGCGTCCGTTCAGCTTCTCCAGGATCAGATCGGCGGTCTTTCTCCTGCCGCGCAGGTACTCCTGCAGGACGGGATTTCTCTCCCGCAGCAGGCAGGGGCCAAAACGGGCCTCTTCTTCCGACAGTTTTATGCCGTCATCCGCGGTCTCCCGCGCGTCTGCGGATACATCGTCACGGACTGTCTGCACCGCGTGAATCAGCATGTAATACTTGCCGTCCTCCTGCAGCATCGTCTCTCTGTCGATCCGGAAGGACATATCTTCCAGTGTCCGCCGGACCAGGTCCTCATCGGACTGCGGGCCAAGTACCAGTTCCCGGAGGGATGCCGCCACAGCCGGTGACTGCCGCAGGATCCGGCTGACCAGAATGCCGCCCATTCCTGTGATCACCGCGCAGTCAGCCTCACCGGGCCGCAGGGCGGTCATGCCGTCAGAAAGCCTGGTCTCTATCCTGTCCTCCAGTCCTGCTTCCCGGATATGCTCCCGCGCGCGCTGAAGGGGTCCTTCCCGCAGGTCCATGGCAATGGCGGTGCGGACACGGTCCTGCTCACAGAGCCAAACCGGAATATAGCCGTGATCCGTGCCTATATCCGCAGCCGTCGTCTGTACCGTGACCAGCTCCGCGGCCGCGCGCAGTCTTGCCGACAACTTCATATTGCGCGTCCCTCTTCTCAGTCCAGATAATCCTTCAGCTTGCGGCTGCGGCTGGGA
>CAMODP010000190.1 GCA_946611445.1 uncultured Eubacterium sp. | reverse complement strand
AAAGGACGGCGCCATGGCCGGCACGAGCGGACAGTCCAGGCGTCTGGAAGCGCTGCAGATCCGTCTGACGGGTGAAATGGCAAACAAATACGATGTGTGGTACCGCACACATGTGCAGCATTTCGGATGGAGAGGCTGGGCAAAGAACGGCGAACAGGCTGGCTCCCAAGGGTATTCGTACCGCATGGAGGCCATTGAGGTCAAACTGCTTCCGAAGGGCAGCGCCGCACCCGGCAGCACAACAGACCCGTTTTCTGTGTCAACGATCCGCGATAAGTATCCGCTTGCGACGCAGAGGCTCGATCTGATCGGGTGGGATCTGCGGAATGCATTTATCTGGTCGGCATCCATGCCGTATTACCGCCTGCCGCAGGATATCAGTTACGGCTCACGTTTCTTTGCCACATACGGATTCCAGAATGGAGTGGGCGACTGCTACGTCATGGCGGCCTGCTTCTATGAAATGGCGAAGGCACTGGGATACGACGCCCACTGGATGTTCGGCTATGTGCCGATGGCAGCCGGCGGTTATGGCGTCCACTCCTGGGTCGAGATCGTGCTGAACGGGGTGACCTATATCTGTGATCCGGATTATACACATGAGTCCGGCGGAAACGGCTACATGATCACCTACGGCTCAGGCGGATGGGGATACTACAGCATAACCCGTATGGAGTGATAGAAGGCTTGCATTTGTAAGAAAAGGATGGGAAACGACATGAAAAAGAATCTGATCAAAACAATGACAGCAGCAACTCTGGTTGGCCTTATGGTTTCCGCTGCAGGCTGCGCAGTCTATGCAGAGGAAGCGGCTCCCGCTGCCGCACAGGGTGCGGAAGAAGCACAGGAGCTGAAGAGTATCGGAGAGAAAGCGGAAGGCGAAACTGTGTATGCCGTGAAACTGACGAATCAGACCGGAAAGGATATCACAGGTCTGGCAATCAAAGAGGCCGCAGAGGAAGCGTTTCCGGAAAACATGCTGACGGAAGGCGATGTATTCGCACAGGATGAGGAACGGATCCTGTATTACGATTCGGCGGCGGCCGTCGAGGCCAATGAGGCGGCAAATGAGGTAGAGGAGAACCAGAAGCTCATGAAGCCGGTCTACACGGTGCAGATCACCTTTGCCGATGAGTCTGTAGAGGAACTCCACAGCTTCCCGTTCGGTGATGTGGAAGCGGCTGCCCTGTGCCAGGGAGAAGAGGTGCTGTATATCACCTACACTTCCGTGGCCGAGGGAACAGAGATCAACACCGAGGAAGCGGAGCTGATGGAAAAGCAGATGGCCGAAGAAATGAATTTTGAGCCGGAGCAGGTCACATACGACCAGAGTCAGATCGTATACGAAGTACCGGTGTATCAGGAGTCGGCGCCACAGCAGCCTGCTGCGCAGGAACCGGCAGCAGCACCCGTTCAGGAACCAGCGGCAGCACCTGCACAGGAACCGGCGGCAGCACCGGTTCAGGAACCGGCGGCGGCACCCGTTCCGGATATGGCACCGGTGACCATGGATCCGGCAGGCGCAGGCTGTGTAACAGGCGGCGAAGTATACTAAGATTAAAAAGATGGCGGACGAACGGAACGAAAGAACCAAATACAATTGGTCTTATTCCGGGGACGATGCTCATGTCGACCGCTCCAAGTACACCCGGGGGTTCGATCCTGATTATATGAAGCGCGCGGCTGAGCGCGCGGAAGAGCAGGAAGAGAACGGAGAGAGAAGACGGGGACAGACGGCGCGGAACAGGCAGAGGCAGCATCCCTCGGCAAGACGTGCGCGTTTATCCGCCGAGCAGGAGGTGCGGACCGGGCGCCGTGCGCAGATAAGGGAGGAAGAGACCGTCCTTGAGCGCAGGCCGTCCCGCCAGACGGCAGAGTCCGCAGGAACTCGCCGGGCTGAGTCTGAGGAGAGAACTTCTGCGAAGACACGCCGGGCCAAATCAGGAGAGAGAACCTCCACGAGGACACGCAGAGCCGACTCCGGGGTTAGGAATTCTGCCGGGGTGCGCAGAAACGGAACCGGAAAACGGAATTCTGCGCGGACCCGCCGTCCGGATCAGACGGCGGACTTTGTGGAGCGGCAAACAAAGACCTCCGGCAGGAAGAAGTCTGCGGCATCCAGAAGGCAGTTGCTGCGCAGGCGGGATACGCTCATCGGAATCGCCGCCGCTGCAGCAGTGTTTCTCCTTCTTCTGCTGACCAACACCTATACTCTGACGATTACCCTGTCCGGAGATGATCCGTTGTATCTGGAGCTGGGAGACACCTGGCAGGATCCGGGTGCCACCGCTGTGTACAAGGGATCGCTCCTGCATTTCGGGGACACCGAAGTGCCGGTCGTATCTGAGCAGGAAATCAATAACCGCGCCTGCGGGACCTACGAGGTCACGTACCATGCACAGCATAAGGATCAGGAAGTCACGGCCACCAGAATGGTCATTATCCCGGACCGCACGGCGCCGGTGATCACCCTTGACGAGACGGTCAATGTCGTGCGCAAGGGAGACGAGTGGAAGGACAGCTTCACCGCGATCGATGATCAGGACGGCGATATCACGGCCAACGTCGAGATCCTCGGCGAAGTCAATATGCGCCGGGACGGCAAGTATCAGCTGACCTACCGCGTGCAGGACAGCGCCGGGAATGAGGCCGAGGCCAGCCGCACGGTTATCGTCAGCAGCGTGGCGATCAACCGCCCGGAGACAGCCAGACAGGGCGACAAGAATGTGATCTATCTGACCTTTGACGACGGTCCCGGCATGTACACAGAGAGGCTTCTGGAGATACTGGACAATCACAATGTCAAGGCAACCTTCTTTGTGACGGACACCAACCCGGGCAGCCGCGATCTGATCGGCGAGGAGTACCGGCGCGGCCACACGATCGGAGTCCATACTGCGACGCACAATTACGACATTATCTACGAGAATGCGACGGCATTCTGGGCAGATCTGGATCAGGAAATGGAGGTTATCAAGGAACAGACCGGATCCGAAACGCCGTTCATGCGCTTCCCGGGAGGAAGCTCCAACGACCGGATCGCTATGGATGACGAGCTGCGCAGAGAACTGGGAGCCGGCGTGCGGTCACGCGGACTGAAATACTTTGACTGGACAATCGACAGTTATGACAGCGACGATGAGTACACCTCAGACGATGTGTACTGGGCAATGGTGGATCAGACCTCCGTGGCCGATCCCAAGATGGTTCTCTGCCATGACCTGAAGAGAACGACCGTTGATGCCATCGACAACTACCTGACATGGGCAATCGAAAACCACTACGTATTCCTGCCGATCACAGAGGAAACACCAGTGGTCCATCATGAAGAATTGTGATTACAGCGCCAAAAGAAACAAATCATGTTTTTAATGAAAAAGGGAGGGTAATATGGAACAGGAAATCTATGAACGCTTAAACGAAGTATTCCGCGAGGTTTTTGACGATGACGATATCACGGTGAACGCACAGACGACAGCCGATGATATTGAGGACTGGGACAGCCTGATGCACATCACGCTGATCTCTGCCGTGGAAAATGAATTCGGCGTGCGCTTTACCATGGGTGAAGTGTCATCCATGAAGAATGTCGGCGAGATGATCGGCCTGATCGCACAGCGCTGCTGAAAAAACAAATTGCTGAAAAAACAAACGGAAATATGAAAAATCCGGCCGTCCGGCCGGATTTTTCATGTGCCATAGTATAATATGTTCATTACACGCTTTCATTCACCCGGATATAGCGGTTCTGAGGCGTGTATCCTTCTGTCTCCAGTGTCCACTCCGTGTTGCCGGCCTCATCCTCGGAGACCTTTGTGAAACCGAATTTCTCGTAGAGGTCCCGCACCATTTTGTTCTTGGCGGTCGGATAGTAGTAGCCGCGGATCGTGTGGATGCCGGCGGACACACACTGGGCGA
>CAMODP010000189.1 GCA_946611445.1 uncultured Eubacterium sp. | reverse complement strand
CTGCCGAAACAGCAGCGTCGGTGTCAGAAGATAATAACACGTCATCTTCCCCGGCTTCCGCAGAGGGTGGGAAGCATCACGTGAAGATTTCCGTGGAGAATTACGGAGATGTGCTTCTGGAGCTGGACAGCGCGCAGGCACCTATAACGGTGGAGAACTTTATGAAGCTTGCGGAGTCCGGGTTTTACGACGGACTGACCTTTCACCGGATTATCGACGGCTTCATGATACAGGGCGGAGATCCGCTCGGCAACGGAACCGGCGGATCGGATCAGACCATCAAGGGTGAGTTCAGCGAAAACGGGGTTGAGAATACCATCTCTCATAAGAAGGGCGTGATATCCATGGCCCGCGCTGCCGATCCCGACAGTGCCAGCTCTCAGTTCTTCATTACCGTGGCTGATTCTACTTTCCTGGATGGACAGTATGCTGCTTTCGGGTATGTCACTGAAGGACAGGATGTGTGTGACAAAATTGCCGCTGAAGCGGAGCCGGTGGACAACAACGGAACGATTCCGAAAGAAAACCAGCCGGTTATTACGAAAGTGGAAGTGATTGACTGATCCTTGCCGGATGGCGGGAAGCCTGTGCGAGCACGGTGGGCGGAATAGCCTGTAACCTGTTTTTGGCGGGCAGATCAGAATGAGATAAAGGGTTTGAAATGACTAAAACAAGCACAGAAAGAACAGGTTCCATGGTCGTTGTGATCCCGGCCCTGACGGAAAAGCAGAGAAATGCCATAACTGCCGCCGCCGGTGAAGAAGGCTGGCAGATCTCCTTTTTTGACTCGGAAGCAGAGGCCGGAGAGGCCGCGGAAACGGCAGAGATTCTCTTCTCAACATCACCGGAACTGGCCGGACGCGCAAAAAAACTGCGCTGGCAGTGTACGCCCTATGCGGGCACGGATCTGTTTTATCCCGGCGTATTCGCCTCTCCGGATGCCGTGCTGACGAATTCCTCCGGGGCATACGGGGTGACGATCGCAGAGCATATTCTGATGGTGACGCTGGAGCTTCTGCGCAGACAGCAGGAGTACACAGAGATCACAAGACGGCGCGAATGGGAAAGGAAACTTCCGGTCCGTTCTGTCTGCGGGAGCCGCATAGTACTGCTGGGAACCGGCGATATCGGTCAGGAGGCTGCACGGAGGCTGCGCGCTTTCCGTCCGGCCAGCCTGAAGGGAGTGAATACAACGGGCAGCAATCCGGACGGACTGTTTGATTCCTGCATCCCTGTCGAAGATCTGGCCGGACTGCTTCCGGAAACGGATATTCTTATCATGTCCCTGCCCGGGACGAAGAAAGCCCGGCACATTCTGGACGAGGAAAAAATGCGGTTGCTTCCTGACGGGGCTGTTATCGTAAATGTGGGGCGGGGAAGCAGCATTAACGAAGGAGCACTCGAACAGGAGCTCCGGGCAGGCAGGCTGTCGGCGGCGCTGGATGTTTTTGAGACAGAGCCGCTGCCGCAGGACTCCACGCTGTGGGACTGCCCGCACCTGCTGGTGACGCCGCACGCGGCAGGAAATATGACGCTTCCCTATACGGTAGAGAAAATTGTTGACCTGTTTCTGGAAAATTTCCGCAGATACTGCGCAGGGGATCCGCTGCTGCGCAGGGTGGACCTTGAGAGAGGATATTAATAGAGGCAGCGCTTTTTAGACGGATTGTTTTCGAATATGAAGGAGGAGATGGTTCACCCGTTTTGTGACAGATGTCATGGAAGGAGGACATATGAGATTCGTATTAAGCAGAAAACAACTGGCCGGACTGATGGCGGCGTTATTTGCGGCAGTATGCCTGCTGCCGTGTGTTTCAGAAAATACCTACGCAGATGTTCACGGAATCTATGCTGCGGCACAGGTACAGGATGCAGAAGGCAATGTGCTGCCGGATGACGGCGGAAGCGTGCAGGCAGCAGCACAGGCGGCGGCCGGGTCTGACGTGCCGTTCCGTGTCTTGCCGCGGGAAGGGTACCGAGTGACGGCTGTATATCTGTCAGACGGAACGGATGTGACATATCGCGACTCCTTCACTATGCCGGAGTCTGATGTACAGATTACTGCGACTTTGCGTCCGAGAGACGACAGCCTTGCCCACTCGGTTTCATTCAGCGCGGGAGACGGGGTCGGCTACGTGACGGACCAGGGACTTGTTAATCCTGTGTACAGGGCGGAACCCGGCGAAAAGGTCTGTGCCGGGATATACCCTGAAAATGTTCCGGAAGGGATGGTGTGTACGGGTGTGACGGGCTCCGGCGTCACGGTCAATGAAGACGGCTCTTTTATTATGCCGGACGCGGATGTCTTCCTTGATCCCGTATTCGCAGGTCAGACGCCTGTGACCATTGACGCGGAAAACGGGTATGCCGACCCGGCAGGGATGGATAAGAAACTGAAGGAATCTCTGGCAATCGCGGCTGAAAGGGGACAAATCCGTCTGATGGACGCATGGTCCGGACAGGCAGTGGATCCGGGACAGGCCCGGGATACGGTTCTGTTCTCCGGCATGGACCTTGCTGTCGATCTGGATATGGACGGCAGCGCGGATGTGCGGCTGACTGATTACAGGAAGACAGACACCTGCAGCGCGGCAGAGAGCGAGTACACCCTGAATATTACGGGCGCTTACTGCAGTCCCGTGGTATTCCGCCTCCCGCAGCCTGCAGCGGAGGAGCCTTCAGGAGGTGAAACCCAGGAACAGGGTCTTGATGCCTCCGGCGGGGAGAGTCCGGAGGGAGGCATGAATTCTCCGGAAGGGAACGAACCCGCGGATGGAAATCAGAATGACTGGCAGGATAACGGTCAGAACAGCCCGGAAGAATGGGTACCGGAAGGCGGTCAGGAAGAGACATATTATGAACCGGAACCGGTACCTATGCAGATGCAGGTTTCCGCATCCGGGTTCAGCGGCCCTTATGACGGCCAGGGACACGGCATCACGGTGTCCGTTTCGGAGCCGGCAGAGGGATATGTTATTACCTATGCGCAGAATGAGGGCGATTATTCATGGGCAGACAGCCCTGTTTATGCCGATGCGGGCACTTATACCGTGTGGTATCAGGTGACAGCCGGCGGCTATGAGACATTTACAGGGAGCGCCCAGATTGAGATAGCCAGAAGCCCGGCCCTGACAGTTGAAGCATACGGATTTACAGGCCAGTATGACGGCAGTCCCCACACTGCTTCTGCGGCGGCAAATATCCCGGAAGGGACCACTGTCAGCTACAGCACGGACGAAGGGGCAAACTGGAGTCAGGAAGCGCCGTCTCTTACGGATGTCGGCACGCTCTCATTCCGTGTGCGCGCGTCAAATCCGAATTATGAAGATGCTTATGCAGACGGAACAATTGTGATAGACCCGCCGCCTGCCCCTAAGGAGATTCAGGTTTCCGCATCCGGGTTCAGCGGTCCCTATGACGGCCAGGGACACGGCATCACGGTGACGGTCACGGAGCCGGCAGAGGGATATGTTATTACCTACGGGGAGACAGCGGAGGAGTGTACGCTCGAGAGCAGTCCGTTATACTCTGATGCAGGCACCTATACCGTGTGGTACCAGGTGTCGGCAGACGGATATGAGACATATACGGGCAGCGCAGATATCGCGATAGCCAAAAGTACGGAGCTGACAGTCACGGCAGCAGGGTATGAAGGACAATACGATGGAGAGGAACATGCAGCCTCGGCAGAGGCGAATATCCCCGAAGGAACAGACATTGACTTCAGTACAGACGGCGGATCTGCGTGGAGTCCGGAGGCACCTGCCCTCGAAGAGCCGGGAACATTGTCCTTCAAAGCGCGTGCTGTGAACAGGAATTATGAAGATGCGTATGCGGAAGGTGAGATTGTAATAGAGGAGACGCCGACGCCAACGCCGACGGAGACACCTACACCAACGCCGACGGAGACGCCGACGCCAACGCCGACGGAGACACCTACACCAACGCCGACGGAGACG
>CAMODP010000188.1 GCA_946611445.1 uncultured Eubacterium sp. | reverse complement strand
GCTCCTGCTCTATCGTATCCAGGGCCAGCGCGCTGGCCGTATTGCAGGCAACGACGATCGCCTTCACATGCTGTGTCAGCAGGAAACGGACGATCTGCCGTGAATAGCGGATGATGGTATTTTTAGACTTGCTGCCATAGGGAACCCTGGCCGTATCACCGAAATACACAATCTGCTCATCCGGAAGGTTCCGCATAATCTCGCGGACCACTGTCAGCCCGCCCAGTCCGGAATCAAAGACCCCGACGGGCCGGTTGTCATATATATGTTCTGTCTCCATATGTTATTTTACTGTCTCCTGTTATATTTTGTGACAGGGGACGGTTCTCTGTCACTTTTTCATCCCTCTTCCAGACCAGTCGCGTCAGTGTCTCCTCCCGGGCCGTCTTCCATTTCCCCGGTACATCGCCTGGAAGCAGTCCTCGCAGACCCCGAACCGGTGATTCCATGGCAGGGGCGCACCGCAGTTCGAGCAGCGCTTTTCCTGCAGGCTCTGGCTGTCCAGAATCGCCGTGATCTGGGCAGAAATATCCCGTTTGGCGCGCAAGACGTCCGGGAGCTCCTCCGGGTGATCAAAGCGGTCCATATAATAGAAAGAAAGATCCGCCACGCGGAACGCCTCCTCCAGGTCCGGCATATCATCCGCCGTCACATTCTCGTGCGGCCATTCAAGGGCAATCTCATCCATGGTCACACGGCCGCCCTCCAGCTCCGCCTGGAAAAACATCCTCCACAGACGACGCAGCCGGCTGTCTTCCTCGTCAAAGGGAATCGTAATGAACCGGTACGTCAGCAGTTTGTCGTCAGTAGAACGCTCCAGCTCCTGACAGAGAGCAATCTCTCTCTTGAGGTCCGATTTCTGGAAGCCCTCCTGCACAGGGATATCATTCCACTTCTTCAGAATCTCGGAAAGCGGCGCCTCCAGGCTGATCAGCTGCTCCGGAAATCCGATGACCGCCTCCCGGATGTCCGGCACCTTCAGCCGCATCTTGCTGCGGATAAACCGCATGCCGTCAAACGCGTTATACCAGCCTGTGTCATACAGGCCGAAACGGCCGGCCCTGCCGGCGATCTGCTGCACCTCATCCGCGTGCAGGTAACGCACGCTCTTGCCGTCATATTTGCTGGTCTGCAGGAAAACCACCCTCTGGGCGGGCAGATTCAGGCCCATGCCGATGGCATCTGTCGCCACGACCACCTGTGTCTCCCCCTCCAGAAACTTGCGGGCTTCCTCATGCCGCACATCATAAGGCAGCGCGCCGTAGACAATGCTGCACTTCCAGCCGTGACGCTGCAGCTCCGACGCCACCGCGTGCACATCCTTTTTTGTAAAGACAATCAGGGCATCCTTCTCCCGCACGGAATACAGCGACTGGAACCGCTGCCGGTCCGGCAGGAGCGGCACCTGCCTGTCATGGTACATGACCTCATATGTATCGCCGCATGCACTGATCAGCGTCTTCAGCACCTTTTCCGCGTGCGCCGCCGCGCATACATGCACCTCCTCCGCCTGGATGCCGAGGATCGCCGATGTCCAGGCGCCGCCGCGGAACGGATCACTGATCATCTGTGCCTCATCTATCACTGCCGTGTAGTAAAACCGCGTGGGATCCATCATCTCCACGGTAGACGCCTGATAGAGCGCGTTCTCCACCTCCAGCGTCTCTTCACCCGTCCGCAGCCGGCACGGGTAGCCCGCCGCGTTCAGGGATTCATACTGCTCAAAAGCCAGCAGGCGGAGCGGTCCCAGATAAATGCCGCCGGGAGAGCGCTTCATAGCCTGCATGGCATGATACGTCTTCCCGGAATTCGTGGGGCCGATATGCAGGACAAAATGCCGCTTCATTTTTCTCGTAGCGGGATACAGATTCACATAATTGTCGGGAATGGAGTCCAGCATATTGGACTGCAGACGCTCGATCAGCTTCAGTTCATTCTGGATCTCGCTCACCATCTCCTTATACCGGCTGTTTTTGGATATCAGGGTGCCGATATACTCCAGTGAATAGCGGAGATCGAGCTCATCGATGATCCTCTCCGGAATGTGCAGGTGCTCCACGATCACATCCGCCCGCCGGTACACATAGCCGGTCTCATCTGAAGTCATCAGGGCATCCAGCTCCGGATTGAGGCGGCACATCTCCGTGATCAGATATTTCCGCATGCTGACATGACGGAAAATCAGCGTATTCAGATATTTCTGCGTGATAATCCGGTTCCTGTCAGCCAGAGACTGCACATAGTCCTTCAGTTCAAATTTCGAGCGGACGCCGATATTCGCCTGCTGCCCGATCCACAGGACCCCGCTGCTGTACTGCCGCTGCAGCTTCCTGTCGACAGCCTTGTACAGATCCCGGTAATGCTCCTTCAGCCAGTCCTCCAGAGCAAGGGCCGCCATCTGCTTCTTCAGGGCAGAGTCGGCGCCGCTGCTTCTGGAGCGGCGGGGTTTCTTCTTCTTTGTTTCCTTTTTATCTGATGCCATGTAGTTCCTCAGTGTTCTTTTTAGTTGTCTGTTACATATGCCGGCAAGGACTGCAAAATCCTGTTGCGTCTCAGGCGGCCCGATCGGCAGGAGCTATTGAGCCTCCGGTTCGCGCAGACCGCCTCCGTAAGGGACTCCGACCTTCTTATGCGGGGCATCGCTCGAAACTCCGGCGTATGCCTGATGCATACGCCTCCGTCTCGCTCAGAATCGGGCACGGTATGCCCGATTCTGTCCCCGCGTCAGGCGGCGCGGAGTCCCAACGGATGCAGGCCTTCGCTCAAGTCGGCGCATAGCTCCTGCCGTCCGGGCTGCCTCTGAACGCCTCAAACTCTCACCCGATCGTATAATAGTGCCGCAGCAGCATCGCGGAGGCTTCCACATACCGGGGCGCGGCATTCCATCCGTCCGCGATCAGCAGGTACAGCAGCCGCTGCTTCTTTTCCGCGTCTTCGAGAATCCTGCATCCGTAGCACAATACATGATGATCCCCGTAAGACGGATGCCAGTGCAGCTGGAGATACAGGAGTTTCCCCCTGCGCAGTTCTTCTTCCAGGCGGCGCGGATCTGTCCCGACATGTCCGGTCACTTTCAGCGCTCCGGGCAGCAGCCGGCTGTTTTCCGTCATCGCGCCTTCCCGGGCCGCCTTGCCGATGCCGAGGAATATCCCGTCCGCCAGGGTATCACAGGGCACGCCAAAGTACCGGAAGCACTCGCGGATATATCTTCCGGTCATCCAGTCATAAGTGCCGCCGAAATGGCGCAGAATATCCGAATTCCAGTACGCCAGGATCTTTCTTCCGATCCGGCAGACCGTGCGAAAAACATCTGCCTTCGAGAGTTCCGCGCGCGTATCCGGGCTGTCCTGTCCGGGCTGCGCATCCCTCTGTCCGGTCTGTGCATTATCCGGCCCGGCTGTTTTCTGCAGGTATCCGTATCGTCTGTCGAGTGTCAGCAGCAGATTGGTGATGGCCGTAGGTCCGCAGTGCCGCACATATCCTTCGTCCAGGCGGGCAAACTGTCCTGTCGTACAATACGACGCAAAGGGTTCCCATATGGAAACCCTCTCCGACTCACTGTATGTCCTGTGCCGGGTGCTCTCTGCGTGCTGCAGCGGATCCCGGATGACAGGCAGTCTGTTTTTTCGGCGCGCCATCACATTCTGCCCGATTCCAGATCGGCCAGGATCTGCGCGCTGGTGGCTGCCGCTTCTCTGGCGCCCGCTCCTTTGTCTCCGTCCTCGCAGCAGGGATCAGCGTCCGCCGCTTTTGCCGTCTTCGGACTCTTATCCACAGGGGTGGCATCCCCGATTCCGAGGGATTCCGTCACCAGTCCGAGACTGGAGACGACAGACGTCAGATCGCTGGGCATGAAGATCTTCGTGGCGCGGCCGTCCGCTACCGTGCGCAGGGCCTCCAGACCCTTCAGCTTCAGAACGGACTCGTCGATGCTCGCCTGTTTCAGGGCTTTCAGGCCTTCCGCCTCTGCCTGGTAGACCAGCTCGATGGATT
>CAMODP010000187.1 GCA_946611445.1 uncultured Eubacterium sp. | reverse complement strand
CGCGGAAAGCCCTGACCCCCGCCGTCCCGGTATTCCTGCTGATCCTGCTCTGGCCGGCGGAACTGCCGGGCCACTGGGCACTGAAAAACCTCTTCGCTGTCCTGGCTGTCTGGGCAGCTGCTTCAGCCTGTGAGCCTCCGGAGACTTCACGCCGGCTGCCTTTCGTAACGGCAGTCAGCAGCATTTCCTATGAGATTTTTCTCGTCCACCACGTCGTGATCAGCTGGTTCACCAGACTGTGGACAAATTATCTGCCCCTTGCCGGCATTCTGCCGCTCATTCTCGCGGAAACGGCAGTTATCCTGCTGCTGGCGGCTGCCCTTCACCGGATCACCAGAAAAGTATGATTCAGGTCCGGCTCTGCCTGCAGCCTGCACTGTTGCTTGCATATCCCTGACAATTTGCGTATAATTCAAGCAAAGGACATTATACACTGGCTGTAGTACTATTTCAACGAAAAGGAACGGAAAGGAATACAGCGTATGCACGTTCGGGTAATATCCGATTCATCGTCTAATATCTTTGAAATGAAGGAACTGGACTACATGACCGTACCCCTGAAAATCATTTTCAACGGTCTGGAATATGCGGACATTCCGGGTCTGGACGCCTTCGCGCTGATGCATCAGATCCACGCGTCCAAAGGCACCTCCAGCACCTCCTGTCCGAATGTCCATGAATGGAAGGAGGCCATGGAACTCCGCCCGGCTGACGCGTTTTTCCTCATCACGATCAGCAGCAATCTCTCCGGCAGCTTCGCCGCCGCCAGCACGGCAGCCGATGAATACCGCCAGGAACATCCGGAGACGCCTGTCTTTGTTTTTGACTCCCTTGCAACCGGTCCGGAAATGGAGCTCTACCTTGAAAAACTGGTCGCGCAGCTGCAGGCCGGTGCCTCATTCGAGGAAGCCACTGCCGCCATCCGGAAATATCAGGATCACCTGCATATCCAGTTTGCGCTGGAATCCCTGGTGAACCTGTCACGCGCGGGCAGAGTCAGTTCTGCGATCGCCTTCATCGCCGGCATTATCGGTTTCCGCTTTCTGGGCGAAGGAAGCGACGAGGGCACAATTCACATGCTGGACAAGTACCGGGGCGAAAAAAAGACGCTGCAGCACATGCTGCAGTTCATGAAGCGCGACGGATTTGCCGGCGGCAAGCTTCGCATCTCCCACTGTGAGAACCTGCGGGGCGCAGAGCTGTTCCGCAGCATGGTGCTGAAGGAATTTCCGTCCACCGATGTGAGCATAAACGTCTGTACGGGGCTCTGCAGCTACTATGCGGACCTGGGCGGCATCATCATCGCCTACGAGGATGCCGGTGTGTAAAGCCCCGCTCTCTTATTCTGGGCAAAAATGGACAAGCTGCATAATCCAGACTCAGGTGCTTCGAGTCCCGCCGGTACTTGACGATCCGCAAAGCGGGAGTTTAGTACCGCTGCGAGGACGAGGCAGCGGAAGCGTGCCTGAGTCGGATTCGTGCAGCTTGAACAATTTACGCAGAGACCGGAGTTTTGCAATTGCCTGTGATATAGAAAGGAACGCAGCTATGAACCAGACATTCCGTACCGTCGGCCTGATTGGCGCCGGCGCCGTAGGCGCCTATGTGATCTGGGGTTTTCGCGAAGCGGCGGAAACGAACTTTTACCTGATCGCTGAAGGAGAACGCGCTGACCGTCTGCGAGGACAGGGACTGTTTATCAACAATGAACGCTTTACTCCTCCGGTCTGCAGCCCGGAGGAGTTTCGCGCTGCCGCGAATGCAGCCGGCGAAGCCGACCTGATTCTTGTCGCCGTAAAAGGCACCGCGCTCCCGGACACCCTGGATCTGATCCGCCGGAGCACAGGGCCGCAGACAGTTGTCATGAGTCTGATGAACGGCATTGACAGCGAGGAACAGATCGGGACGGTCATCGATCCCGCGCAGATCCTGTACGCCCTCATCCGCATTGCCTCTCACCGGAATGGCTCCTCCGTGGCCTTCGACCCGGAGACGACCCCGGGCATTTTTTACGGGGAGCCGGGCCATACGGAAAAAACAGAACGTGTCCGCATGGTCGAGGAGCTGTTTTCACGCACAGCCCTGCACTATCATTTCAAAGAAGACAGCCTGTCCGACATGTGGATCAAATACTGCTCCAATATCTCCGTCAATCTGCCGCAGGCCGTTCTGGGTGTCGGGAACGGCGCCTATGAAGACAGCAGGCATGTCGACTGGATGCGGACAGCCCTGGAAGCGGAGGTCATCCGCGTCGCTGCAGCGTACGGCATCCGTCTGGAGCCGCTGGGCATTCTGGCCGGCTATAAAAAAAGCGCGCGCTTTTCGACCCTGCAGGATCTGGATGCAGGCCGCCGCACGGAAGCAGACATGTTTCTGGGCGTCCTCATGGCCAAAGCAAAAGCAGCCGGCATCGAAGTACCGGCTGCCGAATATACCTGGCATCTCATCAAAGCTCTCGAAGAGAAAAATGAGGGGCTGTTTAATTATTAATCAAAGGTGGTCGTCCCGGTGAACATAGCCCGGAGTATCCGGATCGGACACGATCTCTTTGGTCTTCGTGATCTTCACCCATTTGTCCACCACCTGGTTCTCGACGTGCACGTCTTCTCCGATCAGCGTGTACGCGAGAATCACGCTGTTCCTTACGACGGCGCCCTTCGAAATCCGGCAGCCTCGGCCGATAACCGAGTTTTCCACCGTTCCCTCAACCAGACAGCCGTTGGCGATGAAGGAGTTCTTCACCTCTGACCCGTTGAAATACTGGGTGGGACTGGTATCCGAAGTACGCGTGTAAATCGGCCAGTTCTCTCCGAACAGTGTTTCCAGCGTGTCAATATCAAGTGCCTCCATCTGCGACCGGTAGTATCCCTGGAAATCTACGATCGCCGCGAAATATCCCTTGTGCGCCACGCCGCGGACATCCAGATTGCCGTTTCGGCACTCCTCGTCCACGATCTGCAGCAGCGTACACACGGAAGACAGCTTTTTCGCCTTGTGAATCAGATCCACAAACAGCGTCTTCTTCATGATATAGGTCTCCAGGAAAATATTCCTGTCCTTCGCGTTGCCCTGGTTTTTCTCAATGCTCAGGACACCCTTCTGCCTGTTCAGGTTCACGACATTGCAGTGGAGATACTCATCCTTCGCGTTGTCGACACGATGGTACAGCACCGTGATGTCCGCCTCGGAGTCGATGTGCTTCTGCAGCAGGTCCCGGTAATCCTCCTTGAAAATCATATAGCTCGGCGAGATGATCACATAATCCTCGTGCATCCGGCTGATGAAATCAATATTCTCAAGGAAGCCATTGATATCGGTGTTGTAGATACTGTCCCGTGCGCTCACTTGCGGGAACAGCATCTGGATCCGTCCCCTCTTGGAGTTGACGTTGTAGTGCCGGCCGCTGCCCACATGCTCTACCAGAGAGCGGGGCTTCTTGCCGCTGACATAGATCTGGATCCGGCTGATATCGCTGTTGCTCAGGTTCGAAAGGGCAAAATCAATGATCCGGTATCTGCCGAGGAAAGAGATTGCGCCGACGGAGCGGTATTTCTCAAGATTCTCTATCGTCGTCTGTTTGGACGCACATGTCACAATGCCAAATGCCTTTGCCATCTCATTCTTCCCCCTTTACGCGTTTTGCCACCAGCAGGATGTTCTCGCTGTCCGCGCTTCCCACTACGGCTCCCTTGCCGATCTTAACGCCGTCTGCGACAAGCGCGCGGGTAACGACGGCATTCTCTGCGACCTCAGCGCCCGGCATCAGCACACTGTCGATGACTTTTGCTCCCTTGCCTATCCTGACATTCGAGAACAGGACAGAGCGCGTCACATCGCCGTACACCCGGCAGCCCTGCGTGATGTAAGCCGTCCGCACATTTGCCTCCGGCCCGATATACTGCGGCAGAGCCGTCACATCCTCTGTGTAGATCTTCCAGGTAGAGTCCACCATCTTCAGGTCATTGTCCGGATCCAGGAGGTCCATGTTCGCCTCCCAGAGGGAATCGATGGTCCCCACATCCTT
>CAMODP010000186.1 GCA_946611445.1 uncultured Eubacterium sp. | reverse complement strand
CCGGGCGACCTGTGTAGCCGGGGCGTAATAGTTCCCGCCGTCTTCCACGATCGCGCAGACGACGATATCATCGCTGCCTGTATTGGAGAAGCCGGTAAACCAGGAGTGGGAGCGGCCTTCGCTGATGTCCCCGAATTCGGCCGTTCCGGTCTTGCCGGCCACGTCGCAGGTCAGGTCATTCAGATCCAGGGCTGTTCCGTAGCGCACCACGCCGAAGAGCAGCTTCTTGATGGCTTCCGCCTCCTGTGCGGTCATGACCTGGCCCCAGACCTTGTCGGACTCCGTGCGGACTGGCGTCCCGGACGCGCTCTCCACGCGGTCCACGAATCTGGGGATCATCATCTTCCCGCCGTTTCCGACAGCATCCGCGATCATGCACATCAGGGCAGGTGACGCCAGGGTGTCGCCCTGTCCGATCGCGGTCTGCATGGCCAGCTGGTCAGGCGTCCGCGCGTCCAGGGAAAACGAACACTTCGCCGTCGGAATCTCGATTTTGAGATCCGCGTTGAAGCCAAGGTCCTCCGCTGCCTTGCGCAGCTGTTCCTTGTCTATCTTGTTAATGATCATATCCGCGAAGGCACAGTTACAGGAATTGGCCATTGCGTCCTCAAAATCCTCCGTGCCGTGTACGCTTTCATTTGCGCAGTGAATCGTGAAGCCGGCGTACTCATAGGTGCCCTCGCAGTTAAAAGAATATCCCTCGAAGGTTCCGTACTGTCTGAGATAGGCCAGTGCCGTCACGATCTTGAAGGTAGATCCCGGGGGATAGAGCCCCTGTGTGGCCCTGTTCAGGAACAGGCCGGAATCATCTTCTACCAGCCAGTCCCAGTTTTCCCTGACGGTATTCGGATCAAAGCCCGGATTGCTCACGTCTGCAAGTACTCTTCCCGTACTCTTCTCCATGACGATCACAGCGCCCCTGTTGCCAGCCAGGGCATCGGAAGCAGCCTGCTGCAGATCCGGACGTATCGTCGTCACAAGGTTGTCGCCCTGTTTCTTCTCATCATACAGATCATTCACCACCTGCGTGACAATATCCATGTGCGACCGTATGAGGGAATTGTTCTCGGCGGATTCCAGGCCGCTGCCGCCGTATGCCTGATAGCCCACGGAATGCGCGTACAGAGCTCCGTAAGGATAGACCCGGTATTCATTCCCGTAGTCATCCCGCTGCGTCTCTGCCAGAACCGTTCCGTCCGAGGCCAGGATAGAGCCCCGGATCACCTGTTCCTCTACGATATCCTGTCTCTTGTTGTAGGGGCTGTTCAGCAGATCCTTGCTCATGTAGATCTGGAAATAGACCATATAGCCGATCAGCGCCATAAACAGGCACAGACTCAGCCAGGAGACGATTTTGTACGGCCGGGCACTGTGAGCCTGGGCTCTTTCCAGCCTGGTCGTGAAAGCCGGGCCCCTCTCCGGCCTGGTTGCGGAGCCGGAGCCCCTCTCCGGCCTAGTCGTGGAGCCGGAGCCCCTTTCTGGCCTCCTCCTCGATTCTTCTGGATAATTCCTCATCCTGGGATCCTCTGTTTTCCTGCTTCCTGCCATGCTTCTCCGCTCCCGTCCGGCTGTCAGCGCTGCCGGTTTTAAGATCCTTCTTCAGATCATACATCATGCCGTCTTCTGTCTGTAATCCACCTATGCCGCTGCCTGTAAGGCCATCATAGCCGCCTGCCCGGTCTTCTCTCCGGTTTCCTCGCCTGTCCTGTCTTCCGTCCACACGTCTCATATGGCTTTCTTCCCGGGATCTGCCGTTTCTCTCTTCAGGCCTTTCAGATCTTGCAGCCAAAGGCCGGCGCCTGCGGTTCCGTTCCGCGGTCTCCCGGAGGATCCGCTCTTCATAGTGTATCCGGGCGATCTCTTCAGCGATCTCCTCACTCTCATCCTTTCGCATGATATAGAGACCCTGAATAATGGAAATCATGATGATCGTGCACATGATGGAGCTTCCGCCGTAGCTCACCAGCGGAAGGGTGATACCGGTCATCGGGATAAACTTTGTCGTTCCGCCGACGGTCAGGAACACCTGGAAGGCGTATTCCGTGCCCAGGCCGATTGCCGCCAGACGGTAAAAGGGATTCTCCAGCTTCATGGAAATCGTCACGATGAGGAGATACATGCCCATGCACAGAAGCAGCAGGCAGATGGCAAAAAGAATGCCAAGCTCCTCGCAGATCGCCGCGAATGTAAAATCTTCATACGCAAGCGGGATCATCTCCGGGTTGCCGTTGAAAAGGCCCGTGCCGAACCATCCGCCGGCGCACACGCCAAACAGAGCCTGGATGATCTGATATCCGGTGCCCTCGTAATCCGCGAAGGGATCCTGCCAGACCTGCACTCTGGTCCGCACATGCGCGAACAGGCGGTAAGCGATGGTTGAGGCGCCTGCCATGCCGCCGAGTCCGAGCAGCACGTAGCCGGGATTTCTGGTTGCCACAAATACCATGACGATGTAAGCCACGAAATATATCAGTGCGGCGCCCAGGTCGGCGGAAAGCGCCAGGATGCCTACGTGAATGGCCGCCACAATCGTGACAAGCACGACCCGCGGAAAATCATGCCTGTCCTGCAGCATGCCCGCCATAAACAGGACGACTGTGATCTTGACAAATTCCGAGAACTGGAATGAAATGCCCCCGATCGTGAGATTCAGGTTCGCGCCGCCGGTAACCCTGCCGAACAGGAAAACTCCGGCAAGCAGAACAATGCCGACCACGCCGTACACCCAGCCAATCTGGGACATCAGCCGGACGCGCCGGATAAACACCGGTATGATAAAACAGATCAGCGTAGAGCTGACAGCGATGATAAACTGCTTGATCGCAGTCTCCATGCCCAGCCTTGCCTGTATTACAAAGCCGACGGACATGATCATGCACATGGTGTTCAGGAGAATCAGTGAAGCCCTGCGGTAGATAATGCGGTACAGAATCTGGACTATCAGGATATAACTGACAATCATGCCCAGAAGATACAGCATCCTGACGTCTCCGGACATGATGAACAGATCCAGAAAAGCCGTGATGTTGAACAGCACCATCAGACCGATCTGGCTGCGCATGATCCGCCGTCTGGACACCTCGTCACGTCTGCGCAGTACCATATAGGTATCAATGGTAAAAAAGAGCATGACTGCCAGCAGCAGATATTTTGAAATTTCCGTAATGATCGTTCTCAAATCGCTCTCCTGCAAATGTCTGTTTTGAATCTATTCGTAATAGTTCAGAACTGTTAGATTTATTCCACGCCGCGGCGGAAATGTCCCCTTGTCACACTGCCCTTCACCTGCAGTGTGTCCACGATCTCCCGCGCCTCCGCGCCGCTCTCTGTGGTAAACAGGAAGCGCAGCGACCGCACGCCGCATTTTGCGATGTCGCGAAGCTCTTTTTCTCCCAGCAGATCCAGCGGGACGGAATTCAGAATCCTGTTCATGCAGACATCACACTCACACAGCACGGGGAAGCGCATCCCCTTGCGGTCTTCCAGCACCAGCTCCGGATGGCGGTGCGTGCAGCGGTCCAGCGTCTTCTTCAGGCACTGCGCCGAGAGCATCACCGGAACGCGGCCATATGCAATTATCTCTGAACAGCTGTTATCACGCGCGCGCAATTCCTTCGCGTTCAGTTCGTGAGGCACGGTGTTCCGGGTAAATCCATGCCGGGAGAAAAAACGCTCCGCGCGGGTATTCATGGTGTACATCCCCGCATCCAGCACCGTCCGGGACTGCAGGCCCATCTCATACAGAAGGGCCGCCTCTTCCAGGTTCCGGGCGAGTATATCACTCTGTGCATATGCACTGCCGCCTGTCCCGGTCCACTCCTCGATGGCTTCCCTGACCATCTTCTCATGGCGCAGCCTGAGAATCCAGGGCAGGGCGAGACGCACGCTAAAGCCTCTCTGTCTCGCTTCATCCCCCAGATGACGCAGATGCAGCGGCAGGCAGAACCCCGTCAGCCGTTTTGTCTGCAGCAGCTGCCGGAACTGATCTTCTGTGCGGATCTCCGCCCAATACTGAAAATCACCTGCTTCCTGAACCGGTTCTGTACAGTGTCCC
>CAMODP010000185.1 GCA_946611445.1 uncultured Eubacterium sp. | reverse complement strand
CTCAAACCGGATTTCTCCGGCGGCCCTTCCGAGTACGGCTGCATCCGGGGCATCTTCGATCTCGGGTTTCGTCCGCATGATCTCGAGGAACCGCCCGAAACCGGCCATGCCCTGCGAATAGATCTCCATGAACTGCGTGAGCTTGCGGATCGGGGAGGTAAAGGTCGAGATATACAGGGTAAACGTGACCAGGTCTATGAAATCCATTTCCCCACGCATGATCAGCGCGCCGCCGAACGCGACGACAGCCACCTGCATCAGGCTGACGGAAGCCTCCACACTGGCCATAAACCGCCCCATGGCGCGGTAATAGTTTTCTTTGCTGTGTTTGAAGGCTTCATTGGCGTCTTCGAATTTCTCATGTTCTTTTTCTTCATTGGCAAAAGCCTTTGAGGTCCGGATGCCGGATATGCCGCTTTCAATGGCGGCGTTGATCTCACCGGTTTTTTTCTTGACCTCCCTGTTGGCCGTTTCCATTCCCCGTCTCTGCCGCACGGAGATCCAGATGCATCCGGGCAGCATGAAGAAAAGGATGAGACTCAGCTTCCAGTTGACCGACAGGAGGATCAGGATGGCGCCCGCAAGCGTGACAGAGCAGGTCAGGAGGTTTTCCGGACCGTGGTGCGCCAGCTCCACGATCTCAAAGAGGTCATTGGTCACCCTTGAGAGGAGCACGCCCGTGCGGTTGTGATCAAAGAAGCTGTAGGACATGTCCTGCATGTGGATAAACACATCCCGCCGCATATCCGCCTCGACAAGCGTGCCCATGCGGTGGCCGATGATTGTCACCAGATACTGGAAAAAAGCCCGTACCAGATAGGAGGCGGCCAGAATGGCCATGACCGTGAAAAAGGCCCGGTACATGTGAGACGGCAGCAGCGTCTGCATGGAGCGACGGGAAATGATCGGAAATGCCAGGTCCACCAGGGCGATGGCCAGCGACAGGAGCATGTCCTGCGCGAAGGCGCGCCGGTGCGGACGGATGTAGGAAGCAAAAACGGAAAGCTTTGACTTTGTGTAATCGATCGTATTCATAATACATAGACTATAGCATTGGTTTCCTTTCCGGTAAAGACAATGCATTCTTAATGTGCTTTTAATTTTTCACCAAAGATGCCTTAAGGCTCGTCTGGTATTCTCTGACCATAGACACAGAAGGAGATGTCGGATCTCCTTCTGAGTATGCCTCCGGCGGATGCCAGGGCTGCGCAGGGGAAGATTGTCAGCAGAGCTGACGCGCAGCCCGGCGCAAGTCCGGCAGAGCCGGACTTGAAAATTGAGACACCGCCGGAAAACAGCGGGACAGTATATAAGGAGGATATGGTTAATGGATAACATGGAAAAGGTCGAGAAGCTTCGCGAGCGCGCCAACGTGACGTATGAAGAGGCAAAGCAGGCGCTGGAGGAAAGCAGCTGGGACCTGCTCGATGCCATGGTAAGCCTGGAGAAGCAGGGAAAAACAAAAGAGCCGGAGCAGACGAGCTACTCTACCAGCTATGAGGAGCAGACGAATTACCTCCCGGTTAAGGAAACGATCGAAGAGAAGAACAGGAAGAAACCGAGAGAGCGTAAGCTCCGCGGCCTGTTCCGGAAATTCATCAACATCTGCAGGGACAATTCCTTCCACGTAACCCGGAACGGAAATGACATCATCTATGTACCGGTCTATGTCCTGGTGATCCTGCTGTTCTTCTTCTGGAAAGAGATGCTGCTGGTCATGGTGATTGCCCTATTCTTCAATGTGCGGTATCATTTTGAGGGAAAGGATGAGCTGACCAATGCGAACCGCTTCATGGACTCCGCGGGCGATATGGTGAACCGTGTGAAAGAGGAGTTTGAGAAGGGCGAGGGAGCCCCGGAAGCGGCGGAAGGGGAAGAGACAGGACAGAAACAGTAACATTCCGTACACATGAGTAACCGCAGATAAAGGAGACAAGGACATGTCCGCAAAACTACTGGTCGTGGAAGACGAGGAAAAACTGGCCCGCTTCGTAGAACTCGAGCTGGCGCATGAAGGCTATCAGGTGACAAAGGCTTTTAACGGGCGGGACGCCCTGACGGAGGCGCTGAAAAATGACTATGACCTGATCCTGCTGGATATCATGCTCCCGGGACTGAATGGTCTGGAAGTGCTCCGGCGCCTGCAGAAGGAGAAAGAGACGCCGGTGATTCTTCTGACAGCCAGAGATGCCGTGATGGACAAGGTCTCCGGCCTGGATGCCGGCGCGGTGGATTATATCACCAAGCCGTTTGCCATAGAAGAGCTGCTGGCACGGATCCGCGCGGCATTGAAGAGAACCTCCGTTATACAGAACGGGATCAGGCAGGGGAACGCTCCTGCCTCTCCCGCATCCGAGGAAGGCCTGCTGACCTGGGGACCTTTGACGCTCAGCGTGCTGCGTCATGAGGTCCGGTACGGCGGACATGAGATCTCCCTCACGAACCGGGAATTCATGATGCTGCGCACTCTGCTGGAAAATCAGGATATTGTCCTTTCCAGAGACACGCTGCTCGAGCGGGTCTGCGGGTATGAGTATGTAGGGGAGACGAATGTGATTGATGTTTATATCCGGTATCTGCGCAGCAAGATCGACGATATTTTTTCTGTCAGGATGATCCACACCGTGCGCGGCGTGGGGTATGTGATCAGGGCATGGAAGGAAAAATGAGAAAAGACCGAAGAAAAGCGCAAAAAAAACCTGCAGGAGCCGGCGGAACCCCCGGGAGGATTCCGGTGCGGGAGAGACCGGCGAACCAGATCAAGGTCACATCGATCACCCGCAGACTTCATTTCCGCCAGATCCGGAAGAGCCTGTGGCGGTCGTTCCGGTCGGACGTCCTGCTCATGCTGGTCTGCCTGATCAGCTACCTGGCAGGACAGGAGATGGCCGCCGCCGGGAAAATCAACCTGCAGGCCTCCCGTCTGTTTACGAACGGGAAAAACGGGTCAGAGATTCTGTACCGTGTCATCACCGGATCGGGAAAGACTGTGCTGGAACTGCCCATGAACCGCTTCCTGACCGGTCTTCTGATTGCGGCGGCGGTCATATTTGCGCTGCAGTTTCTCTGGGTGTGGATTACCTATATCCCCGAGGATCACGGCATACGCGAAATCCTCAGTCCGCTGGATGCGCTGGCGCTCCGCGCAGACGAGCTGAGCCGGCTGTCCTTTTCTGAAGAAAAATACCAGGCGCTGGAAGAGGCCATTGACAGGATACAGCCGCAGGACGCCGGCATCCTCTCCCTGGGGGATTCGGACCTGGTAGGTGTGGAAGCCGCCATGAACAACCTGCTCCTGCGGATGCGGGAGACTTATGCGCAGCAGTCCCGCTTTGTCAACGACGCCTCACACGAGCTGCGCACACCGATCGCTGTCATCCAGGGATATGTGAACATGCTGGAGAGATGGGGAAAAGAAGACGAGAGTATCCTGAATGAGTCGATCACGGCCATCAGGCATGAGTCGGACCATATGAACCATCTTGTCGAACAGCTTCTGTTCCTGGCGAGAGGAGACAGCGGACGCACAGAGCTGCATCCGGAAGAGACAGACCTGAACCTTCTGATGAAGGAGATCTACGAAGAATCCTTTATGATCGATGAGTCGCATCCGTACCGCTTCTCCGGGACGGATCAGCCGCTGACGGCCGCGATCGATCCGGGCCTGTTCAAGCAGAGCATCCGGATCCTGACAGACAACGCAGCCAAATACACAAAGCCCGGCGACGAGATCCTGCTTTCCTGCGGGAAAACCGACACAGGCGAATGCTACGTGCAGGTGCAGGACAGCGGCATCGGCATGGCGGAAGCAGATGTACAGCATATGTTCGAGCGATTCTACCGCTCCGACGACGCCCGCGGCTATGCCGGCACGGGCCTGGGCCTGTCCATTGCCAAGTGGATCGTGGACAGGCACCGCGGCCACTTCGAGATCCTGTCCCGCCCCGGGCTGGGCACACGCATCCGAATTGTGCTTCCGCAGCAGGGGCAGCCGCAGTAAGGCTGCCCCTGTATCATTTTACACAAACCACAGATCCTGCTGTGTTGTCGAGACG
>CAMODP010000184.1 GCA_946611445.1 uncultured Eubacterium sp. | reverse complement strand
CGAGGTATACAAGACGAGCGGCGGCCTGCACGGCGTGGGTTCTTCTGTGGTAAACGCGCTCTCTGTCTACATGGATGTGCAGATCAGCCGTGACGGCTATATTCATCACGATCGTTTTGAACGGGGCGTTCCGGTCATTGAACTGGTGGACGGTCATCTCCCTACGCTGGGACGCACGAAGGAAACCGGCACACGGGTTAATTTCATGCCGGACGGGGAAATATTCGAGAAGACGCGCTTTTCATCCGGAGATCTGAAGAGCCGCATGCATGAAACGGCCTATCTGAATCCGGAGCTGACCATTGTATTCCGCGATGAGAGAGACGGCCGCAGCGATGAAGTCGTCTATCATGAGCCGGAAGGAATCACCGGGTTTGTAAAAGAACTGAATGCCAACCAGGAGACGCTGCATGACCCTGTGTATTTCAAAGGCACCGCGGACGGTATAACTGTGGAAGTCGCCTTTCAGTATATCCGGGATTTCCAGGAAAACGTGCTGGGCTTCTGCAACAATATCTATAATGCGGAAGGCGGTACGCACATCACAGGGTTCAAGACGCAGTTTACAACTGTGATGAACAGCTATGCGCGCGAGCTGGGAATCCTGAAGGAGAAAGACGCCAATTTCACCGGCGCGGATATCCGCAACGGCATGACGGCAGTGGTATCCGTCAAACATCCGGATCCCCGGTTCGAGGGGCAGACAAAGACAAAACTGGACAACCCCGACGCCGCCAAGGCGGCGGGAAAAGTCACAGGAGAAGAAGTGGTCCGGTATTTCGACCGGAACCTTCCTGTCCTGAAGACCGTTCTGGAGTGTGCGGAGCGCTCTGCGAAAATCCGCAAAACGACGGAGAAGGTAAAGACCAACATGCTGACGAATCAGAAATACTCCTTCGATTCGAACGGCAAGCTGGCCAACTGCGAGAAAAAGGATCCGTCCCGCTGCGAGATCTTCATAGTAGAGGGCGATTCTGCCGGCGGGTCCGCCAAAATGGCCAGGAACCGCAATTATCAGGCAATCTTTCCGATCCGTGGCAAGATCCTCAATGTTGAAAAAGCCAGTATCGACAAGGTCCTGGCAAACGCAGAGATCAAGGGTATGATCAATGCCTTCGGGTGCGGTTTCTCCGAAGGCTACGGAAATGATTTTGACATAGCGAAACTGCGGTATGACAAGATCATCATTATGGCAGATGCTGACGTAGACGGCGCGCATATTTCCACGCTCCTGCTCACATTATTCTATCGCTTCATGCCTGAACTGATTTATCAGGGTCATATTTATATCGCAATGCCGCCTCTGTACAAGACGATTCCTTCCCGCGGCGAGGGGGAATATCTGTATGACGACAAGGCGCTGGATAATTACAGGAAAAACCACAGAGGACAGAAGTTTACACTGCAGCGGTACAAGGGTCTGGGAGAGATGGACCCTGAACAGCTGTGGGAGACTACGCTGAACCCGGAAACCCGGCGGCTGCGCAGGGTGGAGATCGAAGACGCGAGGCTGGCTTCATCCATGACGGAAATCCTGATGGGAACAAGTGTGCCGCCCCGCAAGGCATTTATCTACGAGCACGCGACAGACGCGGAGATCGACGCCTGACAGGCTCGGCGGCGGGCGAAAAACATTCTGACAAATCCCGGCACATATGCTATAATAAAATCCACGTATATTTTGCAAAGGAGGACAGCACTATGTCATTAGGAGGTTTTGTCGGCGGCCAGCTGGCGAATGTTGTCGAGTGGGAACAGTATGACGAGCGGCAGCTTTTCTGGAAATGGAACAATTCTGAGATCAAAAAAGGCAGCCGTCTGATAATCAGACCGGGACAGGATGCCATTTTCCTGAGCAACGGTGCCGTAGAAGGCGTCTTCCGGGATGAGGGAAGCTTCGACATAGAGTCAGAGATCATCCCGTTCCTTTCTACGCTGAAGGGCTTCAAGTTCGGCTTTAACAGCGGCATGCGTGCAGAGGTCATCTTCATCAACACGAAGGAGATCACCGAAAAATGGGGCACGAAGAATGCCATCATGATTCCCGCGCAGGGACTGCCGGGCGGCATGCCGATCCGCGCATTCGGAACATTCGGCTGCAAAATCTCCGACTATGAGGTGCTGATTGAGAAGATTGCCGGTGTCCGCAGCAGCTATTCCATCGATGACGTAAAAGAGAGGGTCATCTCCAAACTGGACCAGCTGCTGATGAAGTGGATCGTACAGAAGGCAAGGATATGTTCAACCTGCAGGCCTACGCCGGCGATATCGGCGCGGGAATTGCCGGCGACCTGAATGCGGAGATGAACAAGATCGGTCTTGAGATCACGGATTTCTCCATCTCCAGTGTCTCGTATCCGGAGGAGATCCAGAAAATGGCCGAGAAGGTTGCCGCGCAGAGCATGATCGGCGGCAATATCGGCATGTATCAGCAGGTGGCCATGGCAGACGCGCTCGCGCAGGGCGGTGACAGCGCAGTCGGCTCAACGGCGGCTTCCATGGCGGGGCTCGGCGTCGGCATGCAGATGAGCCAGCAGATGATGAACCAGATGGGCATGGGAGCGCCGATGCAGCAGGGATATCCGCAGGCACCGCAGGGATACCCGCAGGCACCGCAAAATGCCGCAGACCCTGTCCAGGGAGCTGCAGGCACGGTTAATTTCTGCCCGAACTGCGGCACAAAGACAGAGGGCGCGAAATTCTGCCCGAACTGCGGCACAAAACTGGGATAATGCACTGACATACAAATCTACAGGAGGGTTCTATGCAGCTTCTTGAAGAACGCATCAAAAGCGACGGCATCGTTAAACCCGGAGACGTACTGAAAGTTGACAATTTTCTGAATCACCAGATCGACGTGGAACTGCTCTGTGAGATGGGGCGGGAGTTCCGCAGACTGTTCGACGGCTGTCAGATCGACAAGATCCTGACCATCGAGGCATCCGGCATAGCTGTTGCCTGTCTGGCGGCACAGTATTTCGGCGTACCTGTAGTTTTCGCCAAGAAGACCAGAAGCATCAATATTGAAGGCGAGGTCTACGCCACCCGGATCGAATCCTTCACCCATAAACGCGTGTATGATGTCATCGTGTCGAAGAAATACATACAGCCGGGTGAGCACATGCTGATCATCGATGATTTCCTGGCCAACGGCTGTGCGGTGAGAGGACTGATCGACCTGATCCGCAGCGCAGGCGCCGTGGTAGAGGGCGTCGGCATAGCGATAGAAAAAGGCCAGATGCCGGGCGGACGGCTGCTGCGCGAAGACGGAATCCGCGTAGAGTCTCTGGCGATCATAGAGAGCATGAATGACGAAACCGGAGAAATCGTATTCCGGCACTGACTGAAAAGAGGTAGAGTAAACCCATATGAAATGTCCGTATTGTAATCAGGATAACACCAGGGTCGTGGATTCCAGACCTGTCGAAGATGACAACTCCATCCGGCGCCGCCGGGTCTGCGACGGCTGCGGAAAGCGGTTCACCACCTATGAGAAGATAGAGATGATTCCGCTCATCGTCATAAAAAAAGACCAGAGCAGGGAAGAATACGACCGGAATAAAGTGTTCAGCGGTGTCATGCGGGCCTGTCACAAGCGGAAAGTATCTATCCAGCAGATGAACGAGCTCGTCGACAAGGTGGAGATTGAGGTGTTCAACAGTGAAGACAAGGAGATCCCCAGTGAATTGATCGGAGAGATTGTCATGAGACATCTCAAGGACCTGGATCCGGTAGCATATGTCAGGTTTGCGTCCGTGTACAGGGAGTTCAAGGACGTAAACACATTTATGGATGAATTAAAGAAATTGCTGCAGTAGTTGAGAGAGGCAGGCTGCCCGGAAGCGGGCGGACCTGCCTCTTTTCACATACATTAACTTTGATTCTGCTCTTCGACGAGCCGCACGCCGCAGTATTTCTCGCGGAGCTTCGGCTTTTCGATCTTGCCGGTTGCGTTGCGCGGCACGGGCGCGAAGATGATCTTCCGCGGCCGTTTGTAGCGGGGCAGGTCAATGCAGAACTGATTGATCTCTTCTTCTGTGCAGGTCATGCCTTTTTTGACCTGGATGACGGCTGCCGCG
>CAMODP010000183.1 GCA_946611445.1 uncultured Eubacterium sp. | reverse complement strand
CTGCGATGCGGAATTCCGTCTGAAGCCGGCATAACAGGTTCAGCCGTTTTTCAGTGACGGCAGGGCAGAGAAAACAAGTATGAACAAGGTATTATTACGAGCGTCAGATGGGGTCCTTTCCCACCTGATGCTCTTTGTATGTAAGAGCAGGAGGTAAACATGGCAGACCAGCTGACTGTTGCAGGAGGCGGCAAAACCGGAAGCTTTTCCTATGATATCCTGTGGCGGGATTCTTTTTCCGCCCTTGGCGATGCCCTGCGGCAGATTCCCGACCTGCGTCCCGGCAGAATCTGCATCGTTTCAGACAGCAATGTCGCGGAATTGTATATGGCTGCAGTGCGCCGTGCTTTGGAGGCGCTCTCTGCCTCGGTCTGTGAATGGGTTTTTCCGGCAGGAGAGGAGAGCAAGACACTGGCAACAGTGACGGAGCTTTATGGTTTCCTCATCGAAAGGCATTTTGACCGTCACGATCTTCTGATCGCGCTGGGCGGCGGCGTGACGGGCGATCTGACGGGATTTGCCGCGGCAACGTATCTGCGAGGAATTGATTTTGTCCAGATCCCCACTTCGCTGCTTGCACAGGTTGACAGCAGCATCGGCGGCAAGACCGGTGTGGATATGGCCATGTACAAAAACATGGTCGGATCGTTTCACCAGCCGCGTCTGGTCTATATGAACACCCGTGTTCTGGAGACACTCCCTGACGGGCAGTTTGCCTCCGGTATGGGTGAAGTGATCAAGACGGCTCTGCTGGGCGATCCTGCGCTGTATGCCGCGCTGCAGACTGAGGCAGAAAAGATCCGGGAGAGAGATCCTGACGTAATGGCAGGCGTGATTCGAGCCTGCTGTGCCGTCAAAGCGGACATTGTCGCGCAGGATCCGACCGAAAAAGGTGTGCGCGCCCTTCTGAATCTGGGCCACACGCTGGGACACGCGATCGAAAAATGCCGCAATTATGAGCTGCCGCACGGGCAATGTGTAGGGCTTGGACTGCTGGCGGCCGCAAGGCTTTCCGCAAAGCGCGGACTGATACCGGCGGATCTGGCTGTACAGATCAGAGATCTCCTGCAGGTGTATGACCTGCCGGTATCTGCCGGAGATGTGTCTGCGCAGGATCTGCTGCTGGCAACCAAGTCTGACAAAAAAATGGCGGACGGCCAGATCCGTTTTATTCTGCTGCGGGGCATCGGACAGGCATACGTGGACAAAACCGTCACAGACGATGAGCTGCTCTGGGCGGCAGCATCCGTTCTCAGCCGCTCTCAGACTGACACGCAGGAGCATGAAGACATGACACAGGCAGACACGAAGGAACACGGTGACCGATCTCAGGCAGACACGCAGAAACACGATGACCGGACACAGAATACGGCAGCTGCCGGTAAATGATATGAAAAGATCTATACGCTTCATAGTATGTACAGTCCTCCCTGTGCTGGCGGACCAGCTGACCAAGTATCTGGCTGTCCTGTACCTGCGCGGGCAGGAGTCCTTTGTCCTGATCCCCGGCGTGCTGGAACTGCTGTACCTGGAAAATAACGGCGCTGCATTCAGCATGCTGCGCGGCAGGCAGGGTTTTTTCTACATCCTGACCATTATCTTTCTGGCGGCCGTCACTGCCGTCCTGCGGAAAATGCCTGACACAAAGCGTCTGCAGCCCCTGCGCATTTCCCTGCTGTTTCTGACTGCCGGCGCTGTTGGCAATTTTATCGACAGGGTGCTTCATAAATATGTGGTGGATTTTATCTATTTCTCCCTCATTGATTTTCCTGTGTTTAATATAGCGGATATCTGTGTGACGGTCTCTGTCGCCGTGCTGGCTGTACTGCTCCTGTTTTATTATAAGGACAGTGACCTTGCCTTTCTGTCAGGCCGGTTCCGGAAAAATGACGGGCAGGGCGAAGAAGCAGACAGAGGAGAGGAGAAATAAGGGGTCCGTATGGCAGACAAAAAGGTATTTATCGCGGAAGAGAAGGACGAAGGGCTTCGTATCGACGCGTGGCTGAACGACGCGGATCCCTCCCTGTCCCGTTCCTATATCCAGAAGCTGATCAAGTCAGGAGATATCCTCGTAAATGACCAGCCTGTGAAAAGCAGCTTTCGGATGCGGGCAGGCGACGTCGTATCGGCTGCTGTCCCGGACAGCCAGGATCCGGAGATCATGCCGGAGGATATTCCCCTGGATATTCTCTATGAGGATTCCGAGCTGCTCGTCGTAGACAAACCGAAGGGGATGGTCGTGCATCCGGCGGCAGGACATGAGAGCGGCACACTGGTCAACGCGCTGCTGTATCACTGCCGCGGCAGTCTGTCCGGCATAAACGGGGTGCTGCGGCCCGGTATCGTACACCGCATCGACCGGGACACGACAGGCCTGCTGGTCGTGTGCAAGACAGACCGCGCCCACCGCTCTCTTGCGGAACAGCTGGCAGACCACAGCATCACGCGGCGGTATTACACGATAGTACACGGCGTATTTCACGGAGATGACTCTGACTTCCATATACTGCCGGCTGAGCGGCACCTGATCAATTGCCGGTGGGAGGATGAAGAAGCCTTCCTGCAGACCAGGGACGGCGCACACAGCGACGTCGACGAACAGTCAAGCGGCTTCAGAGCGGACAGTTTCCTGTGTTTCCGCGCAGAAGGACGGATCGGGCGCCACATGACAGACCGAAAAAAAATGACCGTCACAGACGCAGCGCACGGCAAGGAAGCCGTCACACATGTCCGCATTCTTCAGAGCGCAGACGGCTTTTCCCTGGCGGAATGCCGGCTGGAGACGGGCAGAACGCATCAGATCCGTGTCCACATGTCCCACCTGGGACATCCTGTGCTGGGCGATCCTGTGTACGGACCAAAGAAATGCCCGGTTCCCGGGCTGGAAGGGCAGACACTGCACGCAGGCATTCTCGGATTTCAGCATCCGGTTACCGGTGAATATATGGAATTCCGCAGCAGCCTGCCGCCATATTTCAATTCTTTGCTTAAAAAATTCGGATTTTCTTATAATTATGTGGTATAATGACAAAAAGGGGGTGAAAAAGAATGAAAACTATCATTACCATTGGCCGCGAGTTCGGAAGCGGCGGACATCAGATTGGGAAGCTGCTTGCGGAAGAACTCAAAATACCCTTCTATGATCATGAACTTCTGGAGAGAGCGGCAAAAGATTCCGGTCTCTGCAAGGAAATATTTGAAAATCAGGATGAAAAGCCTACGAACAGTTTTCTCTATTCACTGGTAATGGATACGTATTCCTTTGGATATTCCAACAATGTGATCGGGGAGATGCCTCTGAACCAGAAGGTTTTTCTGGCACAGTTTGACAGTATCCGCAAGCTGGCGGAAGATGGACCCTGCGTTATCATCGGCCGGTGCGCGGATTATGCCCTGGAGGAGAATCCTGACGTCCTGAGTGTCTTTATCCACGCAGACTTCGAGAAGAGAGTGCAGCGCATTTCCGCCATCTACAACCTCAGCGACAACAAAGCCCGCGACCGGATCCGCAAAAATGACAAGAGCCGGTCCAGCTATTACAACTATTATACCAGCAAAACCTGGGGCGATGCCTCCAGCTACCACATTTCACTGGACAGCTCCGTCTTCGGCATCGACGGCTGTGTGTCCATCCTGAAAGAACTCGTCGAGAGAAGAGAGGCCGGGCCGTCAGGAGCAATTACCGAGAAGCTGGAAGAAGTATAAAAAAAGAGTATGTGACAGGGACGGTTCTCTGTCACATTTTTTACTTCAAAACCTATTATTTGATGGCTTAGGTAATAACCGGACGCTGACATGGTGACCGGGAACAGCCAGATGGGCTCCGCTGCGCCGGTCCGAGCCTGCTCGACTAAGGTGCCCGGGACAGGTATGCCCCGGCCGCCTAAGTCTCGGCCGGTCTCGGACACGTACTCGCTGAAGTCGCCCACTTGGCTGTTCCCGGTCATCCTGTCAGCTGTGAACACTTATCGATTAAAAACAGTAGCAGCAGGCTGAGACGTGCCTTCCTGTCTGAGGACTGCGTTGGAGCAAGCGCTGACAGCATCTCGTGCGCGGTGCGCGAGGCACTTGTGCCCGCGGTGCGTGCGCGAC
>CAMODP010000182.1 GCA_946611445.1 uncultured Eubacterium sp. | reverse complement strand
GGCAGACAGAATGTCAACAGCAGCAGCGGGATCAACATCAGGGCCGTGCGTTTCGTGAGTTTCTTCATCTCCTTTACCTCCCTTCGGTTTGAAAAACAGTATGCCGATACCGGTTTCTATACAAACAGTATACTATATCCGGGGAGGGATTGCCATGACACTTCTGTGCTGTACGTCAGTTTTTCTGCTGCCGGCAGGGTGCATCGGACAATCTGCATCAGACAATCTGCATGGCTGCTGTCCATCCTTCACGGACGGAATCGCCGATCTGACGGGCCTTCACGCAGTCGCCGATACTCCATACCGGTGCGCCGAGTTCTTCGGCGGCTTTTTTCAGCTCTTCTGCCGGGTGTGCGCGGCGCCCCATGGCGTTGACGACGGTGTCGGCGTGCAGTGTGATCTCTTTGCCGTTCTGCTGCGCGGTCACGAAATCTTTTCCGACCTTGACGACTTTGGCGTTCACCTCGTACTTGCCGCCGTTTTTATCGATGAAGTCATGCACAGCCGTGCGGTAGAGACCGGTGGTCTCCGGCATCAGGCATTCCTGCATCTCTACGATCGTAGTGTCGATGCCGTGATCGATGTAGTCGGCAGCTGCCTCGCATCCGACCAGGCCGCCGCCCAGGACGATGACCTTCTTTCCGAGATTCTTGAAATCATGGTTGTAGACGTCCATGGCGGTCACGGCATTTTCTATGCCCTCGATCGGCAGGATCAGATCGTCGGATCCGACGGCCAGGATCACGGCGTCCGGGCGGATTTCGCGGATCATCTCCGGCGTCACTTCGCAGTGCAGCCGCACGTCGACCGGGCGTTTTTCCACTTCACGGACAAGCAGGTTTTTGAAATTGCGGATATCCACTTTGTGGTCCGTGTGATCAGTGAAATTGATCAGACCGCCCAGCGCGTCTCCCTTTTCGCACAGGATCACCTGATGGCCCCTGTCTGCCGCCGTGATCGCCGCCTGCATGCCGCCGCATCCGCCGCCCACGATCAGGACTTTGCGGGAGGCTTCCGGTTCCGGCATGTCTTCCGGCAGCACCTTGTGATGAGAAGCCGGCCAGACCGTGTACGGGTTGATTGTGCAGGAATCCAGCGGCGGGAATTTGATCGTCCATTTTTCCGTCTCGTGTTCGCCGGAGGGACCCGGATAGCAGCGCGCGCAGCGCAGGCAGCGGCGGATTTCATCCGCATGACCGGTCATGGCCTTGTTCGGGAATGCGGGATCGGCGAAAAACTGGCGTCCCATAGAGACCATATCCACCTTGCCGGCCGCAATGGCTTCTTCCGCCTGCTCCGGGGAATTGATGCCGCCGACGACCGTGACCGGCACAGAGACGTTCTGTTTGATGACAGCAGCGTTTTCGATATTGGCTCCGTGCGGCGCGTACGGCGTTGTGAACTCCCAGCTGCGGGAAGACATCAGATAGTGGCCGCAGGAGACGTGGATCATGTCGATATACGGCTCGCACAGCTTGCAGTACTGTACGGCATCTTCCAGCTCCAGACCGCCTTTCAGATGCTCGGAGCCGCTGACGCGGATTTCGATCAGGAAATCCGGGCCCAGGGCTTCGCGCACGGCAGCAAGAAGCTCTGTCGTGAAGCGGGCGCGGTTTTCGAAGGAACCGCCGTATTCATCTGTCCGGTGATTGAACATCGGGGAAAGGAACTGCGCAGGCAGCCAGCCGTGGCCGCAGTGGATGATGATGCCTTCCCAGCCCGCGTCACGGAACCATTTGCAGGCGTCGATGTATTCCTGAATGTGTTCCTGTATTTCTTCTTTTGTAAACGCATCCTGGATGGTACCGTCTTCCAGCACCTTGGCATCCGGTCCCTTGGCATGCCAGCCGTCGCCGATATCGGATTTGATCTCGCCCAGAGACAGCAGTTCGCCGAGAGGAAGCGAACCATAGCTCTTGATCATAGCCGCTGTTTTTTTCATGATCTCAAAGATCTCGCCCTCGCGGGAATTGAAATCGATATCCGGTTCGAACGGGAACCGCTTGCAGTAGGTGTGGTTCGGACTCAGTTCTCCGAGAACGACGCTGCCCGCGCCGCCGGCCGCCTTGGCTTCCAGCATGCGGAAGGCGCGTTCCGGTGAGCCGGGCTCATAGTGGAAGGCGGTGCCTTCGATGAAATGCAGGAACGCAAACAGGGCGGGTGCCGCCTCGATGCGGTTTTTGATCGTTTTTGTTCCGACTTTCAGGGGACTGAACAGATGCGGGAAGTATTTGTTTGTTTCTGCCATGGAACGCCTCCTCATATGGTTTGCTTAAATGACGATAGAAATGTGCTTTATGTAAAAATACTGATGTAAAAATCTTATCAGGAGCAGCTTTCTGCCGCAAGCACCAGCTTGTTTTGCACTGTCGCATTCCGCAACACTTTTGCTGCGTTTGTTGCAGGCTGCGGAAAAAAATGATACGTTTTTATATAGACTCAAGAATGCCTCGGCGTGAAAGGAAGTGCTATGGACCAGCGTGCGGACAGAATGAAAACGCTTATCGTCAATACTTTTTTTGACTGTCTGGAAAAAGAGGATTTTTCTGATCTGACGGTCGGAAAGCTGGCCGAAGCGGCGCAGATCAACCGCTCCACGTTTTACCGCCATTTCGAAGACAAATACCAGCTGCGGGATTATGTGACAGACAGTGTGGTTTCAGGATTCGTGGAGAATCTGGAAGTGGATTTTCTGGATCTGGACATTCGCACAGACCGCGGTTACATCCGGACCCTGCAGTCCAGTCTGGAGCATATCCGGCTCAGGAAGAGAGAACTGCAGATTCTATGGAATCAGAAACTTCTCGGACGCAATGTGTTCGAGGAAATGATCGAGGGAGGCGCCGGGAAAATAGAAGAAAAGATCAGGCAGAATGAAGGAATTTCGCAGGAGAGAAAACAATACGCGGACTGGTACGCGAGGCTCCTTATGAACAATATGCTGGTTTCCGTCCGGTGGTGGTTCCTGCACAGCGATGAGATCCCGGCGGATAAGATGACAGAACTGATGCGGCAGCATATGATTGCCGGAACCATCCCGACATTAAAAGGTTTGGAGAGATAAAAAGACATGACGATCCTTCAGATGGAATATTTTGTGGAAGTGGCGGAATGCGGGTCCTTCAGCAGGGCGGCGGAAAAGCTGTTCGTGTCGCAGCAGGGCATCAGCAAGCAGATCGCTTCCGTGGAACAGGAGCTGGACATGACACTGATCGACCGGCGCAACAGGCGCCGGATCACGCTGACCCGTGAGGGAGAGATCCTGTTTTCGGCCTGGAAGCAGGCTCTGGCGCTTTATCGGGATGCCATGGCAGAGGCCATGATCGCGGCAGGGAAGCTGCGCAGAAAGCTGCGGATCGGTATCTATGAGGCCGGCCCGATCGCGGACTATGTCATGCCTCTGATCAACGGATACCGCGCGCATGAGCCGGATACGGATGTGGAGTGTGTATTCGGCTCCGAAGAATACATCATGAACGGACTGGAGAGGGGAGACCTGGATATCGCTTTTGCGCTCTGCGGGAAGTACAGGGATTACATCATCAACTGTTATCCGATCTACTATGACAGGGTTTGTATCGCACTCTCCAAACGGCACCCGCTTGCAAAAAGGGAAGAACTCACAGTCGGTGATCTTGCCGGGACGCCTCTGTATGTATTGAACAATTCCTATTCGTACGATGCCAATAATAATATCCGGGAGCTGTTAAAAGCGAACGGGTGCGGCGCAGGGAATATTGTGGAGGTGAAAGACCTGAACAATCTGGAAATGATGCTGCACATGGCGGAGGGTGTGACTTTTGCTCCCCGTATCCTGCTGCGCAATTCCAGTGACGATATCTGTTTTTTCCCGGTCGAAGACAAAAAGAATGGAGACTCGATCATCCTGTATACGATCTGGAAGAATGAGAAGGTCAGGGAAGAAGTATACAAGATCATCGGTATCCGCGGAGAAGACCGGCAGAAGACAGGGGGCTGAGATGGGATACCTTTCCGAACATAGAAGGTAAAACTCGCATTTACAAACAAAATGTTGTAGATGCGGGCTTTTTTTCTGTTTTTTATTTAGAATTAATTAAGATATACTGGATACATCTAACGAGGGTAAGGTTT
>CAMODP010000181.1 GCA_946611445.1 uncultured Eubacterium sp. | reverse complement strand
CCTCCTTCCTGACAGAGGAGGCTGTGAATAGCGATAGTTTGAAGGCTGCTATCGATGCTACGGGGTACACCTGTCTGGGCATCGAGTCGGCTCCCTGCGAAAAGAAGGGCCTGTTCGGCTGGAGATGAAAACGCGTTCAGGATCCTTATGATCTGCGTATGGTTTGGATGCTGTCAATAAACAGCTGCACTGCCGGAGAGAAGACCTGGTATTTTTTCCAGATCAGATGTCCGGCTGTTTTCATTTGGGGGACGATCGGCCTCATACAGAGGCGGCTTTCTCCCGTTGTATTGATCAGTTTTTCAAAGCAGATGGCATAGCCTAAGCCATCTTCCACAAGCAGGGATGCGTTGTATACCAGGTTGTAAGTCGCGACAACGTTCAGTGAAGACAGCTCTTCCGAACCTGCAAAATAGGGTACGCCGGCCCTTGAAACAATAACGGGCAGTCCTTTCAAATCCGACAGGCGGATGGCGTCCTTTTCGGCCAGCGGGCAGTCCTTCGGCATCAGCACGCCGAAGCAGTCCTCTGCAGGGAGATCAATCGACTGATAGAGCATATGATCTACATCTGTGAAGATAACAGCAAAGTCAATCAGCCCGTTATTCAGCTCGTCCATCAGATCCTGCGTATCCCCGCTTGTGATATGGAAGCGGATATCCGGGTGTTCCTTTGCGAGGCCGGCAGCCGCGCGTGACAGGTAATGAAAAGCCCATGATTCTCCGGCGCCGATCCGCACCGACCCGGAAATATGGTTTTTGACCTGCGAGATCTCCTCCTCGGTCATTTGCATGAGACGCACAATCTCCTCCGCCCTTTTCCGGAGTACCATACCCTCTTCGGTAAGGGTGATTTTCCGGTTCCCGCGCACAAAAAGAGATGCGCCAAGTTCATCTTCCAGCTCCTTCATCTGCCGGGACAGGGAGGGCTGGGCAACGTGAAGCGCCTGCGCTGCCGCAGAGATCGTCCCTTCTCTGACGACTGCCAGATAGTATTGCATCGTGCGGATATCCATAGTGCTGCTCCTCTCATTTCTTCCTATTCATATATAGCATAGGAAGGCATAGGCATCAAGTATTTGATTATGGGAAAAGGCTCCGGTATAATAAAGGCATAACAGAGAACACAGCCGATTCATCAGGAGGAAAATGACATGGCATACGGATATATCACCGTGCTGAATGAGAATGTTGTCAGAGAGCATGTGCGCTACAATAACCGCTATGGAATCGCGATCGCTGCGGATCTTTACAGGGCAAAAAACCTGGATGAGACAAAAAAATATCCGGCACTCATCGTGGGCGCTCCTTACGGCGGCGTGAAGGAGCAGGGCCCCTGCGTGTACGCGAATGAACTGGCGCAGCGAGGCTTCGTGGTGCTGACCTTTGACCAGGTCTATATGGGAGAGTCCGGCGGCGAACCGAGAAACATCTCTTCTCCCGAACTCTTCGCTGAGAGCTTCAGTGCGGCAGTCGACTACCTTGGCGTTAAAGTTCCGTATGTAGACAGAGAAAAAATCGGTGCCATCGGCATCTGCGGCAGCGGCGGTTTTGCTCTGTCAGCCGCTTCCGTTGACCCGAGGATCAAAGCGGTGGCAACTTCCGTCATGTATGACATCACCGGGGCCCGGACCATGTTCGGCATGCCGGCGGAGGCCATTGAGCAGCAGAAAAAGGAACTGGCCGAGAAACGCTGGACCGACTTTGAAAACGGTCAGCAGGAACTGCATCCGAACTATCCTGAAGTGCCGTATGAAACAGCCGGGGACCTTCCGGAAACCGATCCCCTGACGAATGAGTGGAACCGCTTCTACGCCACAAAGCGCGGACACCATGTGAATGCCTGCAGCGGTTTTACCATGACCTCCATGCTGGCAATGATGCAGTTTTCTTCCCTGCAGTACATCCGGGAGATTTCCCCGAGACCAATCCTGTTCATTGCAGGAGATAAGGCACATTCCAGAGCCTTCTCGGAAAAGGCCTATGAGATGGCCGCAGAACCGAAGGAACTCTACATCGTGGAGGATGCAGAACATATTGATCTCTATGACCGGACAGACAGGATCCCGTTCGACAAGCTGGAGAGCTTCTTTAAAGAGAAACTGTGAGGAGACAGAGGAGACAGGGGTCAGACCCCTGTCTCCTTTTGTCTGAAACGGTCGGGCTTTATGAGGGAGACAGGGGTCTGACCCCTGTCTCCTTCCTTCAAGAAGCAAAAAAGAAGGGCCTGTCCGGGCGGAGATGAAAAGGCATACAGAATCTCTATGATCTGCATATGGTCTGGATGCTGTCAATAAATGGTTTCAGATCCTGATCGTAAGCACATTCAGACCCAGTACGCTCTGGTATTCAACGTCACGGGCGGTTTTATACACAAGGCGTATGCCAATGTTCCGGATCATGTCGGCGGGATCGGTCAGATCATTCCTTTCCTTCGGATTAAAGGGGCGGCAGTCGTCCCGAATCCGCAGGACCAGGTCATCATTTTTATGGACGACACGGATGTCGATCATATGCGGCCGCCGGTCTGAGGTAAAACCGTGTTCCACGATATTGCCGGCCATCTCTTCCAGACAGAGACCGGATATATAGCTTCTGCGCTCATCAAGACCGCGTCTGCGGCAGAAATCAGTCACCTGCCTGGAAACTGTCAGCACCTCGTCCATGCTTCGGACAGAGATGTCTATGCGGGCATCTGCTTCCACGCCAAAATCATCCGGCAGAGCCATCAGTTCCTCTACGCTGCGGGGAGGGCGTTTTCTCTGTATCCAGGAATAGGCGATGATCACAAGAATACAGACAATACCGTTCAGAATATTGGCGACATAGACGCTGATGATTCCCAGAAACCTGATCAGGAGGGCGCTGAAGCCTGCCACACACACGACGCCGTCCAGGAGGGCCAGTATATGTACCAGGAGCCGTCGTCCGGCAGCCTGGCCATAGCAGATAAAATGCATGCAGACAATGCTCAGCGGCATACACAGCGGAAGAAGGCGGAAGCCCCAGACCGTCATCATATACACAGATTCGGACGGATCCTGGTAAAAAAGGCGGGTAAAGGGTTCGGCACACAGGATAATTACCGCTGAGATTCCGCACATGACAGGGACAAAGCGGATGAGCATGTTCCGCATTACGGCAGTCAGCGTCTGTCGGTCCTCTTCTCCCATGCTGAGGCTGATCATCAGGCGTGAAACCGCCAGCATACCTACAGGCACCCCCCAGAAGATACCCAGGAGGTTGTTGGCTGCGGCGAACGCAGAGACGCCTGCGCTTCCGACAAACGCATTCAGCAGGCTGTTCACAATGATACCGCGCGCGGCCTGGTATCCGTTGCTGGCGGCTCCGGGAAAACCGGTGCGGAGGATTGCCCGGCCGTCTTCGAGAGAAAGGTGCTTCAGCTGCAGGCGGATATTAGCCTTCCCGCCCAGGAAAAACGAGGCCTGTATACCGAAAAACATCCACAGCCCCAGGGATGACGACAGCGCGAGGCCGAAGGCTTCCAGATGCAGGATCTGTACAAACAGACAGTTCAGGAGCACGTTGATGCCGATGTAGACCAGACTGGCCTGCATGGTGAGGTTCTGCCGGTTTTCCATAGAAAGATAGACAGGCAGCTGATTGCCCGCCAGGAAGGGAAGGACACCAATTGCCTGTCCGATCAGATACACATTGAAGAGAGGCCGCACAGTCTCGTCTCCGGTAAGGAAGCCGGTCAGATCAGCCAGTCCCAGAACCAGGAACAGGATGAAGATAATACCGCCGACCGCAGCTGCAAGCAGCAGATTCAGCGAAAACACATTCCGCACCCTGTCCTGTTCATTTCTGCCCATGTACTTGCCGCAAAGAATGGCAGAGCCGCCGGAGAGCATGGTACTGATTGCGGAGAGCAGCAGGCTGAGCGGAAAATACAGGCCCACAGCACTCATCGCACTGATCCCGACATAATTACTGGCAAAATAGCTTGAAACGATGCCGTTAACCGCTCCGACCGCCGCCAGAAGGATCTGAACAGGAAGAAGGCGGAACATCAGCCTGATAACCGCCTTTGTTCCGCCTTCTGTTTTTGAATCTGACTTTAGTCAGTTGAGCATGAGATTTGTTTGCTTGCAAACATA
>CAMODP010000180.1 GCA_946611445.1 uncultured Eubacterium sp. | reverse complement strand
TACGCAGTGTTTTTCGCAGGTGGCGAAGGTGCTGAAGCCGGGCGGATATTTCATGATCTGCAATGAATCGGACGGGACGGATGCCACCAGTCTGAAATTCGAAAAGATCATAGACGGAATGAAGAATTATACTGCGGAAGACATAACGGCAGCATTAAAAGAGGCCGGTTTTTCAAAAGTGAAAACGAACCGTCATAAGAATAAACCGTGGCTCACAGTACTTGCGAGGAAATAAAATAATGGATCTGGGATACAAGATTATCCGGAGAAAACACTTTCCAATGACAAAATTCAGGCGGCTGTCCGGGGTAGGCCACGGCGGCCTCGCAGCATTGCAGCCGGAGCGCCTGATGTGCGGACTTGAAAAGGCGATGGATGGAGGAGACAAAGATGTTTTGGGACAGAGTATCCGGCATATATGATTTGTTCGGGAAAATCTACAACGGAAAAGTTAATCGAGAGATGTGCACAGCTGTTGCAGAGGAGATAAGGACAGATGACCGTGTGCTGGAATGTGCCTGCGGAACCGGACTGATCACAGCTGCTGTTGCAGGAAAATGCAGAGAACTTGTGGCGACAGATTACTCAGAAGGCATGCTGAAACAGACCAGAAAGAAATGCGGATCTTTCTCGAATGTGGAGATCCGGTCTGCAGACATTTTGAACCTTCCGTTTCCCGATGAATCCTTTGACGTCGTGATCGCGGCCAATGTCATTCATTTGCTTGATGATCCGTATAAGGCATTGTCCGAACTTGACCGGGTATGCAGGCCGGGCGGGAAACTAATTATCCCGACCTATGTGAATAAAGTAGAAAAGGCAAAGGGGTTTGATAAGACTATTGCAGCAACATTCATGACGGTTCCAGTCATGGCGCAGGCCGGAGTAGCAAAAAAGAATGCGCAGTATCTCAGCGCATATCAGGATTATGAAGACGGCTGACAATAGCGGCGGTTATCACAGGTAAGACATCAAAGAATAGGGAGTGTTTCGGAGGGGCTTGTCGGCCCCTCCTTTTTGGGCTTTGCTGTAAAAACGCAGCAAGCCAATAAGATGCTGTAAAAAAATAAAAGGGTTGCGGAAGATTTAAAGGGTGTTATCATAGATGTGCCTGAAAGAAAAACGGACAGGATGAAACTGGAAATTCCGGATCAGGAATAAATCAAAAATACGAGGCATGCTATGTGGATAACAGAACAATACGAATTCTTTATTAACTCCGGTTATTTTACAGACGATTACCGCTGTACCGAGACAGATTTTTTCTGTACATCCAGCCTGACGGGACAGGAATTCCGCATCCAGCCACTGCTGTTTGTCGGATACAGGGTGTATCTGAAAAAACAGGAGGAAACCGGAGAACAGTGGGAGCTGCAATTGGAAGTAGCAGACAAGGAGTCTGCATTGGGAGTTATCACGAAATGTGAGGATGACTGGATGAAGCAGGCGGCGAAGGAAGAAAAGAAAAAAGACCAGCCGCTGTAAGGCAGGGAATGTGTAAGGAACCGCTCCAAAGGAGTACTTTGAAAAGATGACAGGATTAGGAACGATCATCAACAGCGCAGCGATTCTGGCTGGTGGTGCAGTCGGCCATTTTGCCGGAAAGTTTTTCCGTGAAGAACAGCAGGAGGCCTTGACGGTGACCTGCGGGATCAGCGTGTTATTTATTGCCATAGCCGGTGCCATGCAGGGGATGCTCAGCATCGACGGGAAAGAACTGGTCAGCGGAAAATCCATGTTGGTGGTGCTTTGCCTGGCAATCGGCACGATCATCGGAGAACTGGTCGGGATCGAGCGCGGATTTGAGCGGTTTGGAGAATGGCTGAAACATAAGACCGGCAACAGCGGGGACAAGGGATTTGTCAACGCATTTGTCACGGCGTCCCTGACGGTCTGCATCGGGGCGATGGCCATCGTCGGCGCGATCCAGGACGGCATATCGGGGGATTATTCCACGCTGGCCGTAAAATCGGTCCTGGATTTTATTATCATTGCGGTGATGACCTCTTCGATGGGAAAAGGGAGCGTGTTTGCCGCGATACCGATTTTCTTTTTTGAGGGAGCCATCACGCTTCTGGCGCGTCTGGTGGCTCCGGTCATGACAGAGACGGCAACAGCGTATCTGTCTCTGGTCGGATCGGTCCTGATCTTTTGCGTGGGCGTCAATCTGGTGTGGGGAAAAAAGGTACGGGTAGCCAATACGCTGCCGGCGGTCGTACTGGCCGTCATTGCGGCGTATCTGCCGTGGTCATTTTAGATAATCGGTTTTCAGGCTTTGGGAGCAGCGGCCGGAATTACCGTCTTACAGGCTGCGGAGTGATTATCTTTGGAAGAAGGCCGTCAGCGAGGTCATGATGATCAGGCTGAGGACGATGGAGACCGAATTGGTGAAGGCCGCCATTTCGCCGTCGCCGTGACATTTTTCGATAAAGGCTGGAGCGAAGGAACCGATCGGGCAGAACAGGAGCACACAGAGGATCCTGCGTACTTCGAGATCCAGCGGAAGTATGTGATAGCAGAGGACGGCAGCGGCCGTCATGATCACGTAGCGGGCAGCGATGATCCGCACCGTATGGCGGAGATATATGCGGCTCGGTTTCGGCGAGAAGAGCAGTCCCAGCATGAACATGGACAAAAAGGCGTTGGCACTGGCGATGGGGGAGATGAAATCAACGACAACTTGCGGGACAGAGATCCTGCAGAGTGAGAGCAGGGTCAGAACGACATAGCAGTCCAGCGGAACAGAAGAAAAGAGTCGTTTCAGAACGGCGCCTGCGGTCACGCGGGTGCCGTCTTCGTCTGTGTGCAGCAGGAGAGACGTAAAGGCATAATTGCCGCTCGACATCATGACGGAATTGCCCAGGTCGAACATGGCGCACAGCAGCGCCCCGAATTCCCCGTAAAAGGATTGAATGACCGGAAGGCCATAACAGCCGATGTTGAATCCGGACATGTTGATCATATAGTAGACGCGCTGTTCTTTGGCTTTTCCTTTTGTCAGGAGATATGTCACAAAATACGGGATGATCGTAACGGTCAGCCCGACGGCGGACAGCAGCAGAAGGGAGTACCTTCCCTCAAAAGATGCAAAAGCAGTGATGACGGCTGCAGGCAGCGTCAGGTTCATGATGATTTTCAGAACGATCAGGGCCAGTTCTTTTTTGAACAGGCCCCGGCTTTTCAGAAAACATGTGAAAAAGATGATGAAGAGAAAGGCAAATGGTTTCAGTAGAAAATACATATTATATACCCAGTTCAAATTTCAGCTGCGGCTGCACGGGCTCGTAGTTCTGCATTGCAAAATCGTCGATCGTGTACTCTTCAAAGGCACAGCCGGGTGCCTTGTTCAGAACGAGCGCCGGCTGTGAACTGTCCGGGCCGGCCTCAGCCGTTTCATGCAGCTGCCTTTCTGCCGCCTGTTTTTCTTTTGCGCGCCGCAGCATTTCCTGCGCATTTTCCATGTGCCGGTCGTAGATCTGCTCGTTGGCGACGAAATGAGTGAAGACACCGGGTTCTAGTTCCGTTGTGCGGGCGACCATCATCAGCAGGGCGGCGTACTGGATCTCGTTGATGCCGCCGGCGCCGGAAGCCGTGAGCATGTCGCCGCTGCGCTGGATCATGGACATATCCAGATAGTTTCCGCGCACGTTCCACATGGTCAGGAAGGCGCACGGCGCCAATCCGGGAGTCTCATGCAGGTCGGCTTCCTGCCAGAGGGAGACGACCTTGCGGCGGCCGTACGGGTCTTTCCGGATATCGTCGATCAGGTTGTGGATCAGGTCGTAGCGCTTGACGGTGGCGCCGTAGCGCTGGCCGATCGTACCGTCGCCGATGTCCCACGGATCCCACCAGGTCACGCCGAGATTGCGCATCTCGGAGAGCACGTTGGTCGGATGCTGGTAGATCGTGAAAATCTCACGGATTCCCGTCTTCCAGGCCTGCGGACGCAGCGTGCAGATGGGAAACTCCCCCTTTGCCAGATCGTATTTCCGCATCACATGGTTGACGCTGATCGTATAGGCGGGCGTGCCGTCCTCATAGCGGGGGCGGGGATTTTCATCCCGGTAGCCGTTTTCCAGTATGTTGTGGATATCCTCAATAAGATAGCTGTCTGCTTTTGTCATGAGCAT
>CAMODP010000179.1 GCA_946611445.1 uncultured Eubacterium sp. | reverse complement strand
CCGTCCATGACAGGAAACTCCTCCAGCGTCCTCTGCGGCATTGCAGCCGCCTCATCCCCGGAGGATGCCTCTGATGATACCGTCTCCGCAGACATTTCAGACCCGGCTGTCTCTCCGAACACCGGCCCTCCTGTCAGAGCCATGCTGCAGATGACCGCAAGCAGGCCAGCCATACGTACTCTTTTTCTGCTCATAGTGTGGTTCCTCCCTTCGCATTTAAAAAAAGCTTGCTCCAAAGGCTGTCCCCGTCAGATGCATATTCATGTGCAGAATTCGAATGCACACTTATATAGAGTATCGTACCGCATATCATGCCCGGCGTCAAATTAAATGGAGAACGCGTTGTGACGCCAGGCAGTTTTCCTTATGGGGTATAAACTTGCGTAACGAAGTAAAAAAGGAAACCGTACAGAACACGTCGCGCTCGGTCGCTTCCCTTCATTTCCATATGTATCGCGCCTGGGTTTGGCATAATTACATTTTGTGAGGCGCCACGTAAGGCGCCCACGGCGCGAACAGGAAATTCGGGAAGTTCTCTCGCCTGCGACTATCGTTCTGTTACTTGTTTCCTTTTTTGCTTCGTCATCCACGAATCTTTGGAGCGAATGGTTTTTCAGACCCTTACTGCTCCGCATGCTGCCCGTCATCCACGAATATGCGTTCGTGCAGGCAAGGCGCTCGGTCTCAAGTCTTATTTTGTGAAAAGGGACTGCCCCGCAAGGCAGCCCCTGGATCTTCGCATATGCAGTTTTACGCAGCCCGCAGCGCTTAGTGCGCCAGCACCTTCGCGTCTTTGAAGTAGTAGTTTCCGGATGCGATCATGTACACACCCTCTACATAGTCCTTCAGCAGATAGGTGTTGGACTTGTAGTACAGCGGCATGGTCGGATACTCTGCGGACGCGATGTCATCAGCCTGGATGACCAGCTCCGCGAAGGCAGCCGGATCCTTCTCCGTCTTGATCTGGTCTACGACAGCGTCATAGTCCGGATTGCTGTAGAAGATGTTGTTGGAAACGTCATCTGTGTAGTACAGCGGCAGGAAGCTCATGGGATTCAGGTAATCTGCGCTCCATCCCATGGCAGCCACATCATAGTCTCCGGCCTGCACGGCGTCGTAGAATACGGCCCAGTCTGCGGAGGTGATGTTGACATTGATGCCCAGGTTCTGCTGCCACATCTCACCGATGGCTTCGGCGATCTTCTTGACGTTGTCGTCAGAGTAATAGCTGAGCTCCACTGTCGGGAAGCCCTCTCCGTCCGGATAGCCGGCTTCTGCCAGGGCGGCCTTTGCTGCTTCCGGATCTGCTGTAGCGGAAAGATCCCAGGTGGAACGTCCTTCTGTGATGTCCTTGCCGTCCACGACATAGCCGGGTGCCAGGAAGCTGTAAGCCGGCTCAGCGTCTACCTGCGCAACATTGTTGATCAGGGCTGTGCGGTCGATGGCCAGGTTCAGGGCTTTGCGGACGAGCGGGTTGTCGAAGGGCTCTTTCGCGCAGTTGATGTCATAATAAACTGTGCCGTAGCTGGTGCAGATCTGTACGCCGGCCTTCTGGGCACGCAGACGTGCAACGTCGCCGGAAGGAATGCTGCGCACGCCGTCAACCTCTCCGCGCTCATAAGCGGTCAGAGCCGTGGAGGTATCCAGGATGTAGCGGAACGTAATCTTGTCCAGCGTAACATTTTCGGCATCCCAGTAGTTCTCGTTCTTCTCTACGACGATGCTCTCGCCCATGTTGATCTCGGTCACCTTGAACGGACCGTTGCAGACATAGGTCTCGGGAGAAGCCGTCCACTTGTCGCCGTTTGCCTCGATGGTCGCCTGCTGCACGGGATCAAATACCCACATGCTGACCAGATCGATGAAATACGGGCAGGCATCCTTCAGCGTGAACTCCAGGGTCTTGTCATCCAGAGCCTTAATGCCGACATCCTCGGCATCGCCGGTTCCGTCATAATACTCCTGCGCGCCGACCACATAGTCGGTATACATGTTCAGATACTGGGCGGTCGTGGCCGGGGTCAGGACACGCAGCGCACTGTACACGTAGTCATTTGCCGTCAGGTCCGTTCCGTCACTCCACTTCAGGCCGTCGCGGAGATGGAAGGTATAGACTGTCAGATCGTCATTGATATCCCAGGACTCGGCATTGCCGGGAACAATCCCGCCTTCCGCGTCATACGACACCAGGCCCTCAAAACAGTTTACCAGGAACGGCACGGCAAACGAATTGTTGGTAACATTCGGGTCAATGCCGTCCGGCTCATTGCTCAGGACAAAAGTCAGCTCCTGGGTATCCGCCAGGGGCGCGTCCTCTGCAAAAACAGCCGGTGCGCACACGGCGCTCAGAGTCAGCGCGGCACTCAGCATCAGGGCGATTCTCTTTTTCATGTGTAATCCTCCTTTTTCTTGTTGTTTTTTATAGTATCCCGTATCCGGGGAACTATTATTTTAAAGCAGGGCTAAAAGCCCTGGCATCAGGCATACAGGTGGCATGCCACGCAGTGTCCGCCTCCGACATCCTTCATCGCCGGCAGTTCTTCTGCGCAGCGCGCCGTGGCATGCGGGCATCTGGTGTGAAAACGGCAGCCGGATGGCGGATTGATCGGGCTGGGGATGTCTCCCTCGATGCTGCTCTTTTTCTTCTGCCTGGCCAGCCGCGGATTGGCAACCGGCACGGACCCGAGCAGGCCCTTGGTATACGGATGCAGCGGGTGAAAATTCACCTCCTCCGCATCGCCGATCTCGACCAGCTTGCCCAGATACATGACGCCGATGTCATTGGACACATAGCGGACCATTGAAAGGTCGTGCGCAATGAACAGATAGGATGTACCCTTCTCTTCCTGATAATCCTTCAGGAGATTGATCACCTGTGCCTGGATCGAGACGTCCAGAGCGGAGATCGGCTCATCGCAGATCACCACATCCGGCTGCAGGACAAGTGCCCGGGCGATGCCGACACGCTGTCTCTGTCCGCCTGAAAACTCATGGGCATAGCGTCCCGCATGCTCCCGGGTAAGGCCCACCCTCTCCAGCATCTCATAGACAAGATCATTAGACTGGGACTTTCCGGACACGATGCCATGGGCCAGCAGCGGCTCGGCAATGATATCCCGCACCGTCATTCTGGCATTCAGAGACGCGTACGGATCCTGAAAAATCATCTGCATCTTCTTCCGGAGCGGCTTCATCTCCTTCTGCGACAGGTTGGTGATATCCGTGCCGTCCAGCACGATCTTCCCCTCCGTAACGTCATACATGCGGATCACCGTGCGGGCACACGTCGACTTACCGCAGCCGGATTCACCGACCAGGCCCAGCGTCTTCCCCTGCTCCAGAGAAAAGCTTACATCATCCACTGCGTGCACCGTCTGGTGCCGCCCCGCCGGGAAGTATTTCTTTAAATTAGATACCTCAAGTATCGGTTGTTTACTCATCTTGTCTATCCTTATGTCAATCAGTTCGTCGTACATAGACCGCCGCACAATCCAGGCTCAGGTGCTTCGAGTCCCGCCGGTACTTAGCGATCCGCTTCAGCGGGAGCTTAGTACCGCTGCGTGGACGAGGCAGCGAGAGCGTGCCTGAGCCGGATTCGTGCAGCGGGCTTATGTCCGTTTCGACCGCTTTTCACGCCCCCTTAAAAGGGTTTTTCTCATCGGCAGGTGCGTCCGGATACTGCAGGAAGCACCGGGAAAAATGCCGTTCTCCTGTCTGCACAAATTCGGGCAGCTCTTCCGCGCAGATTCGCCTGGCATACGGGCAGCGGGGTGCGAACGGACAGCCCTTCGGCGGATTTGTCATATCCGGCGGAGACCCGGGAATCGGCTGCAGCCGGATGCTTTTGTCCTGCTGCGGATCCGGGATCGATGCGATCAGGCCCATCGTATAGGGATGGGAGGGGTTTTCAAAAATATCGTCGATCAGGGCTTCTTCCATGACCAGCCCGCCGTACATGACGATCACGCGGTCGCAGAGTTCCGCAACAACGCCCAGATCATGGGTGATGAAGATGATGCTCGTATGATATTCCTGCTCCAGTTCGCGCAGCTGGCGGAGGATCTGGTCCTGGATCGTCACATCCAGCGCTGTCGTCGGCTCGTCGGCAATCAGCAGCTTTGGTTTATTCGCGAGGGCCATG
>CAMODP010000178.1 GCA_946611445.1 uncultured Eubacterium sp. | reverse complement strand
AAAACCGGTTGATCAGGTTCGTGATCGTCGTCTTGCCGGCGCCGGTGGAGCCTACAAAAGCGATCTTCTGTCCCGGCTTCGCGTACAGGCTGACGTCATGCAGCACGATCTTTTCAGGCACATACCCGAAATCCACGCTGTCCATCACGACACCGCCCTGCAGCCGGACATAGTCCACCTCGTGCGACGCCTGATGCTCGTGCCGCCATGCCCACATGCCGGTGTGCTCATCTGTCTCAACCAGTTTTCCGTCTTCTTCCCGTACATTGACCAGCGTCACATAGCCGTTGTCCGCCTCAGGCTCCTCATCCATCATCTTAAAGACCCTGTCTGCGCCCGCAATTGCCATGACGATGGCATTAAACTGCATGCTGACCTGGCTAATCGGCATGTTAAAGCTGCGGTTAAAGGCCAGAAAGCTGGCCAGGCCGCCGATGGTCAGCCCGCTGACATGGTTGATGGCAAGCGCGCCGCCGACGATCGCGCAGAGCACATAGCTCAGATTGCCGAGCTGGCCGTTGATGGGCATCAGGATATTGGCAAAATTGTTGGCGTTATAGGCGCTGTCATACAGCTGGTCATTCCTCTTTTTGAACTCCTGCTTCGCCGCCTCTTCATGGCAGAAGACCTTCACGACCTTCTCTCCGGCCATCATCTCTTCGATGTAGCCGTTCAGGGAGCCCAGGTCCCTCTGCTGGCGGACAAAGTACTTGCCGGACAGGCCGCCCAGCTTTCCGGTCACGAACATCATGACGCCCACCATAAAAAAGGTCAGGACCGTCAGCGGAATATCCAGAATCAGCATGCTGATGGTGACGCTGACAATGGTGAAGGAACTGTTGACCATCTGCGGCAGGCTCTGGCTGATCATCTGCCGGAGCGTATCCACGTCATTTGTATAGACAGACATGATATTGCCGCGGGTGTTCCGGTCAAAATAGCTGACCGGCAGTTTTTCCATGCGTGTAAACAGGTCATTCCGCAGACTGCGCAGCGTCCCCTGTGTCACGTAGATATTCAGCCGGTTCCAGCAGAAGGTGCTGACGACACCGCAGGCGTAAAATCCGGCAACGCGCAGGATGGCGCGCAGCAGCGGTCCGAAATCCGTTGATTCCGACTTCAGCAGCGGCACGATATAGCCGTCGATCAGTGTCCTGGTAAAGAGCGTGCCCTGCACATTGGCCAGCACACTGATAATGATCAGCACAAGGATGGCAAGAAGGTGGAATTTGTAGCTGACGCCTACATAGCGCAGCAGGCGCATCAGTATCTTTCCGGGATTCTTCACTTCACTCCGCATCCCCACAGGCACCCTTCCCGGACGGCCGGGAGGTCCCATCGGTCTGGACGCTCCGCCCGGTCTCTGCCCAACTCCCGGTCTCGGCGGTCCCTCTGGTCTCGGTCCTGGCATCAGTTGTCACCTCCTTCATCAAAATCGGCGTTTCCGCCGGTCTGGGACTCATATACTTCACGGTAGATATCGTTGTTCCGCATCAGGTTTTCCGGCGTGTCAAATCCGTCCACCTGTCCGTCCTCCATGACGATCACCCGGTCTGCGTGCATGACGCTGGAAATCCGCTGCGCGATGATCAGCTTCGTGGTGTCCGGAATCTCTTCCGCCAGTGCCCTGCGGATCCGGGCATCTGTCGCCGTATCGACGGCGCTGGTGGAATCGTCAAAGATGATGATCTTCGGCTTTTTCAGCAGCGCTCTGGCGATACAGAGCCTCTGCCGCTGTCCGCCGGATACATTCGTGCCGCCCTGCTCTATGTAGGTATCGTATCCATCCGGCATCTTCTCGATAAACTCATCCGCGCAGGCCAGGCGGCAGGCTTCCCGGCACTCCTCCAGGGTGGCGTTCTCATCCCCCCACCGCAGATTTTCCAGAATCGTCCCGGAAAACAGCACATTTTTCTGCAGGACGACTGCCACCTTGTTGCGCAGTGTCTCCAGGTCATATTCCCGCACATCCCTGCCGCCGACCAGGACAGCCCCGCTGTCCACGTCGTACAGCCGGCTGATCAGGTTCACCAGGCTGGTTTTCGCGCTGCCGGTGCCGCCGATGATGCCGATGGTTTCGCCGGAACGGATGGACAGGTTAATGTCCCGCAGTACAGGCTGGCCGCTGCCCTTCGTATAGGTAAACGCGACATCACGGAATTCGATGCTGCCGTCAGGAATCTCCGTAACCGGGTCAGCCGGACTGGTCAGATCGCTCTTTTCGTCCAGAACCTCGCAGATTCTTCTTCCGGCTGCCTGGCTGAGCGTAATCATGACAAAGGACATGGACAGCATCATCAGGCTGCCGAGGATATTCATGCAGTACGTGAGCAGACTCATCAGCTCGCCGGTCGTCAGAGCCGTCTGTCCGGAGGAAACGATCATTTTCGCGCCGATCCAGCTGATCAGCAGAATGCAGGTGTAGACCGTCGCCTGCATGACAGGCATATTCGTAACGACAATGCTTTCCGCGTGGGTAAAGAGCCGGTAGATATTGCCGGACGCTTTTTTCTCCTTCTCGGTCTCGTAGTCCTCCCGGACAAACGCCTTGACCACGCGGATCCCGGTGACGTTCTCGTCAATACTCGCGTTGAGCTCGTCATATTTCGGAAAAATTTCCATGAAGGTTTTCATGGCTTTCCGCATGATAAACGCTACAAAACAGCCGAGAAGCAGGACGGCAGTCAGATAGATGCTGGCCAGTCTCGGACTGATGACAAAGGAGAGGAACATGGCCGTAATCAGGCTGAGCGGCGCGCGCACAAACATGCGCAGGATCATCTGGAAAGCCTGCTGCAGATTCGTCACGTCCGTCGTCAGTCTGGTAACCAGTGAAGACGTGCTGTATTTATCAATATTTGAAAAAGAGAATTCCTGAATGTGGTTGAACATGCCTTCGCGCAGGTTCCTGGCAAACCCGGCTGAGGCCTTGGCAGCCAGCCTGCCGCCCAGCACGCCGCAGGCAAGGCCCCCCAGCGCCATGACCAGCATACGGATCCCGATCGAGACGATCGCGCCCATATCTCCCTTCTCAACCCCCTGATCGATGATGGATGCCATCAGCAGGGGAATCAGCATCTCAAAGAACACCTCTCCGACCATGCAGAGCGGCGTCAGGACCGCCGGCCTTTTGAACTCGCCGATATAACGTCCCAGTGTTTTCAGCATCCTTTTCTTCCTTTCTGCTTCTGTACCTGCTGTTCTGCGGAGCATCAGCTCCCGGAATCCCGGCAGCTGCCATCCTGCGGTATTATGCCCAGAGAGAGGATAATCTTGTCCAGAAGTTCCTGCAGACGGGCATATTCCTCCTCCGTCAGGGCCTCACGCACCATGGTCTCCGCCTCCTGTGCATGTGAAATGCAGTCTCTGCACTGGTTCCTGCCCGCCTCCGTCAGACGCAGCAGTTTGACCCGCCGGTCCTTTTCAGACACCTTTGATTCCAGAAAGCCCTTCTGCTCCAGACGGACCACCACACCCGCTGCCGTCGGCTGGGCCACATGAAGTCTCCGCTCCACCTCTTTGAGAGGCAGCGCATGTCCTTCTTCCCCGAGCAGAATCATCAGCACATGCATCTGTACGCTGGTCAGCTGCTTTTCCCGCAGGGAATTATTGGCCTCCCTCTCGAGTCTGTCGTTAATTATCTTGATCTGTATCGCAGTATGACAATCCTCCATACTTCATTCACCTCCGACCGAAAGAATAATAGCACGCTTTTGATAAGGAGTCAATGGAAAGCAGACATACAAAACCCGGCGACGCAAAGGGAAGGCATCACCGGGTTTGTATAAAAAGATGGGTGTTTTTCGTTACTTCAAACTGACAAGCGCATTATAAACCCCCGGTCTTCCTTTCGGAAGCCGGGGGCGGGGTTCTTTTTTGTAATTTTTGGCAAAACAGCTTACGCCTTCTTCTCGCGCTTCCGCAGGAAGAGCAGTCCCAGAAGGAACAGCACGGCCAGGCAGACGCCGGCGCCGATATTCGCGTTTCTCACCAGTGTGCTGAGCTTATCCGGCATATCTGTGGGATCGCCGTTCAGGTAGTAGCCGGAATTGCCGATCGTATACAGGATGTTCTTGCAGGACTCACGCATGGCCAGGGCTGCGGTAGCGCTCTGATCCGTAAACTGGTTGGATTCCGCCATGGCGAAGCCCAGC
>CAMODP010000177.1 GCA_946611445.1 uncultured Eubacterium sp. | reverse complement strand
TGATGTTCCCTGTTATTATTTTGACCTGCTGAAGTATCACACCAATTACGAGGCACTGTCCGATGAGGCACAGTGGCGGGGACTGGACCGGCGTGCAGTCTACAATGTCGACAAGGGTTTTGAGCCGACAGAGGGACATATTCCGTTTGCGAAGCCTGAAATCTCGGAGACCAGAGCGGAATTGAGTGAGAGGCAGTCTGCCGCACTGGAGGAGCTGCTGGATTACTGCGATCAGGAAAAACTGCCGGTGCTGTTTATCTGCAATCCGATCATCCTGAAGGAAAAAGACGGCGGCGTTCTGAATACCATCGGCGACAGGATCACAGAGAGGGGCTATACCTTCCTGGACTGCAACCGGATTTATGACGATATAGGACTGGACTTTGAGACAGATTTCGGGGATGTGAACCATGTCAATTACCTGGGATCCGTGAAATACACAGAGTATCTGGCGGAGTACATTGCTGCGCATTATGAACTGCCGGATCACCGCGAGGATCCTGCCTATGCACAGTGGGATGCCGACTGCGAAGCCTTTGCGGAGCGGCAGAAAGAGTGGGAGAACAGTGCGCGCACGGTGACAGAGGAGCATTTGCAGAGCAAGGAAAACTGGGATGCCGTGAGAAGCTGTACCGATTTTACGACCTGGTTTTCGAAGATCAATTCTCCCGACTACAGCGTACTGGTCTTGATGAAAGATATCCCCGAGACGATAGCCGTGACGAATCCGTTCCGGGAGATGACCGAGAAATACGGGATCGAGGCGGGAAAAACCACACTGGCCGGTATCTGGAGCGGAGAGGAAGAGCAGGCTGTTTCCTACGGGGAAGAGCCGGTGGACATGTTTATCGGGGTCGATCTCGGCAGAGGATCGTGGCGATGCCAGATCTCGGTTCCTGAGGAACTTCTGCTCATCGGGAATGACAACTACTTTGTTCCCGGACAGAAAAACCAGATCCTGATTTATGACAATAATTATGAAATGCCGGTCGACCGGGTCTTTGTCGATCTCACGGAGGACGGGGCCGGCATCAGGAGACAGTGAGCAATGTATCCTTTCCGATACCTGTCCGCACAGGGGAAGATAACACTTGAAAAGACGAGGATATAAATATAGAATGGTTAGGGATACCTGTCGATTCTGACAGGTAAACGGAGATCACATTACAGGAAGACAGGGAGCGAGTTATGAGAAAGAAAGGTTTTAAGTGGATCAGTATTCTTGCTGCTGCAGCCATGTTCATGGTGTCGGCAGCGCCTGTTCCGGCACAGGAAAATGAGGCTGTTCCGGAGGTCGTTCAGGAAGCCGTGCCGGAAACACCGGCTGTCGCTGAAACGGCGCCTGTTGTGGAAGAGTATGCAGGACAGACTGTTTCCGATGCGTCTGTGGAAGAGACCGTGATCGCGGAACCCGCGGTGGAAGAGTCTGCAGTCGCTGCGGAAACATCGGAAGAAGTGGTTCCGGCAGTCGTTGAGGCTGATGCGGCAGCAGCGGAAAACACTGTGAATCCAGCAGCGGCAGAGACGGAGCAGCCTGCTGAAGAAGAGGCAGAAGAGGCTGTCGAGGCGGAAGCCGAAGAAGAACTGCAGCAGGCAGAAGAGGAAACGCCGGTTGTCTCCTACCACACACATATACAGACGTTCGGTTGGGAAAAAGACTGGAAGAAAGACGGAGCGACCAGCGGCACAATGGGCCAGTCCAAGCGTCTGGAAGGCATCGAGATCAAAGTGGAAGGCGTGGAAGGCCTGGGCATTTCCTATCGCACACATGTACAGGGCATTGGCTGGCAGGGATATGTCAGTGACGGAGAAATGGCCGGCACGAAGGGGCAGTCCAGACGCCTGGAAGCCATTCAGATCAAACTGACCGGCGAAAAGGCCGCTGACTATGATGTATATTATTGTGTTCATGTGCAGACATACGGCTGGCTGAACTGGGCTAAAAATGATGAGATGGCAGGCACGTCCGGCTATTCCAGAAGGCTGGAAGGCATCTGTATCAAGATTCAGAAAAAGGGCGAAGCAGCTCCTGCACCGCTGGGTACCCGTTCTGTGGCAGCGCTGCATGGAAAGGTCGCTTATCAGACACATGTGCAGAGCTATGGCTGGCAGGGATATGTCGCTGATGGAGCAACCTCCGGCACGACCGGTCAGTCCAAACGGCTGGAAGGCATTCAGATCCGCTTTGCAGATCAGCCTATGCCGGGCTACATTCAGTACCGCACACATATTCAGGGCATCGGCTGGGAGAATGGCTGGAGAGGCACCGATATGGTGAGCGGAACAACCGGTCAGTCCAGACGGCTGGAAGCAATCCAGATCCGGCTGTATGATGATCCCAGAAGTGAGTATAAGATCACATCCGAATACGACATCTGGTATCGGACGCATGTGCAGAAATACGGCTGGAGCGGATGGGCTAAGAACGGGACTTCCTGCGGAAGCGAAGGGATTTCCTATCGTCTGGAGAGTATCCAGATCAAACTGCTGCCAAAGGGCAGCCCTGCTCCCGGTTCTACCGAGAACAACCTGTTCACAAAGACAATCGAGGAGTCACTGGGCGACAGTCTGATGGTCAAGGCGTACAAGTACGTGAACAGTATTACCAACGCGTCGATGACGAAGGAACAGAAGCTGCGCATCTGCTTCGACAACTTTATCAATTACCGCGAAGTCCTGGTATACTTCCCGGTGTATACGGGTACGGACTGGCCGCAGGTTTACGCCAATCACTTCTTCGATACGTGGTCCGGAGACTGCCTGACATATGCATCTGCCTTCGCCTACATGGCCAAGGTGATTGGGTATGACAATGTCTACGCACTCAACAGTACCGGACACGGCTGGGCAGAGATCAATGATACGATCTACGATCCGGAGTTCAGCCTGCACAGCTATGACATGTACGGACTTCCCTACAGTGCAGTGCCGGCATACCTGAATGTGCGCAATGCGGCAGGCCCGGGAAATACCTACAGAATGAAGATTTGACAATTAATGCTTTATCAGGTAACACAAAGCAGCAAAAGGAGGAATACACACTATGAAAAAGAAACTGATGGCAATAATGCTGAGCGGCGCGATGGCCATGTCCATGGCAGCCGGTTATGCGGCTCCGGTCCTGGCAGCCGAAGAAGCAACAGAGGAAGATCAGGCAGCAGCGGATAACGTGGCGGCTCTGATCGATGCGATTTATGTACAGGAGCGCACGGAAGAGACAGATGCACAGTGTGCCGCCGCCAAAGAGGCATGGGATGCACTGACAGACGCACAGAAGGCCCTTGTCGAAGGCGAGTTTGCCGATCCGGATTATTTCGGAAGAGACACCGGTGATGCGGCCGCAGACAATGCGCGCAACGCAGACGAGATCGGTGAGAACGAACTGCTGGTCGTCAGCTTCGGTACATCTTTCAATGACAGCCGTGTTGCAGATATCGGCGGCATCGAGGCAGCGCTGGAAGCTGCGTATCCGGACTGGGCGGTCAGAAGAGCTTTTACGGCTCAGATCATCATCAACCATGTGCAGGCTCGTGACGGCGAACAGATCGACAACATGAACCAGGCTCTGGAACGTGCCGTCAACAACGGCGTAAAAAATCTGGTCGTGCAGCCGACACATCTGATGAAGGGTGCCGAATACGACGAGCTGTGCGCGGCCGTCGAAGCCTATAAGGGACAGTTCGAGAGCGTCAAGGTTGCCCAGCCTCTTCTGGGTGATGTAGGGGAAGACGCCACTATTGTCAACGAAGATAAAGAAACGGTTGCCAAAGCGGTTGCCGCACAGGCTGCTGCGGATGCCGGATATCCCGGAATCAGCGAAGCGGCGGCAGACGGTGTGGCCTTTGTCTTCCTCGGACATGGCACGGCGCATTCTGCGGCTGTGACTTATGACCAGATGCAGGCGCAGATGGAGGCTCTCGGTTATACTAATGCCTTTATTGGAACTGTAGAAGGGGAACCGGAAGACACAGAATGCAACGCAGTCATCGAGAAGATCAAGAGTGCAGGATTTACGTCGGTTGTTCTTCGTCCGTTGATGGTTGTGGCCGGTGATCATGCAAACAACGACATGGCCGGTGATGATGCGGATTCCTGGAAGAGCATGTTCGAGGCCTCCGGTGCCTTCGAGAATGTCAGCTGCCAGGTCAGCGGCCTTGGC
>CAMODP010000176.1 GCA_946611445.1 uncultured Eubacterium sp. | reverse complement strand
TACGGCGTCACATTACCTTCATCGTCGGTGGTCCGCACCAGCCGGATGGTGTAGCCGGCTTCTTTGAGCTTCTGCACCATGTCTTCGACGGAGATCTCGCCGGTGGCCTTGATGACTGCCTCTGTTCCTCTCTCTTTGGAGCGGTAGACAGCGAGGTTCTCGAGGTTGGCGTTGCTGTCGGCGAAGGCCCTTACGATGCCGGCAAATTCTCCCGGCCGGTCTTCGAGGGCGATGACGAAGCGTGTTCCTCTCTTCCTGTGTCCCAGCAGCTCCGTGAAGGCCTGGAACACATCTTTGTCGGTGATGATGCCGGTCACGCGCTGCTCCTCGTCGACGACCGGCAGGACGCCGATCTCGTTGCTCAGCATGATCTGTGCAGCTTCTTCGATGAACAGGTCTTCTGTGACGGTTTTTACATCGCGGATCATGATCTCGGATACCTTTGTCCGGGACAGCAGATAGTTCAGCTCGAAGATGGACAGTGAGGTGTTCTGCGCGCCGCTGCTCTCTTCTACCAGGCCTCCGGTCACCAGGCCGATCAGATGTCCGTCCGCGTCGACGACGGGCAGTCTGTGAAAGTTATTCTTGCGCATGATTTCCAGCGCTTTCGAAATCACCGTATCCTCTGTAATCGTAAACGGATTGACGGTCATATGGTCCTTTACATACATATTCTCACCCTCCCAGATACGCTTTCTGCACGCGCTCATCGCGCGCCAGTTCTTCACCGGTTCCTTCCAGCGTGATATTTCCCGTTTCCAGCACGTAAGCGCGGTCGGCGATGGCCAGCGCCCGCTTGGCATTCTGCTCCACGAGAAGCACCGTCGTTCCCTTCTGGTTGATCTCCTCTATGATGTGGAAAATCTCCGACACCAGCAGAGGCGACAGGCCCATGGACGGCTCATCCATCAGGATGATCGACGGCTTTGCCATCAGCGCCCTGCCCATGGCCAGCATCTGCTGCTCGCCGCCCGACAGGGTACCTGCCATCTGCGAAGCTCTCTCCTTCAGCCGGGGGAACAGTTCAAATACATACTCCATATCCGCCTGGATGCCGTCCCGGTCACTGCGGGCAAATGCGCCAAGACTCAGGTTTTCCTGTACGGTCTGCTGCGCGAATACTCTTCTGCCCTCCGGGACCTGGGCCAGGCCCATATTGACGATTTTGTGGGGTGCAACCTTCGTCAGCTCCGTGCCGTTCAGCTCGATGCTGCCGGCCGTCGGCTTCAGCAGGCCGGAAATGGCATGCATGGTCGTCGTCTTGCCCGCGCCGTTGGCGCCGATCAGCGTGACGATCTCTCCGTCCTGCACTTCAAAGGAAATCCCTTTGATCGCCTCGATCATGCCATAGCTTACCTTTAAATCCTTCACCTTCAGCATAGTTGTGTTATTCTCCCAGATAGGCCTTGATGACGTCCGGGTTGTTCTGGATCTCCTCCGGGGTACCCTCGGCCAGCATCATACCGTAATTCAGCACCGTGATCCGCTCGCATATTCCCATAACCAGCCGCATGTCGTGCTCGATGAGCAGAATGGCGATCTGGAAGTGGTCGCGGACCAGGCGGATCATATCCATCAGTTCCTCTGTCTCCTGCGGATTCATGCCGGCAGCCGGCTCATCCAGCAGCAGCAGCTTCGGCCCCGTAGCCAGGGCGCGGGCAATCTCCAGACGCCTCTGTGCGCCGTACGGCAGGTTGGCAGCGATCGTATCCGCCTGGTCATCCAGGCTGAAAATCTTCAGAAGCTCCCGGGCCTTCCCGTCAATCTCCCGCTCCTGCGCATAGTACTTCGGCAGGCGGAGAACAGCCGTCAGCGGCGAATAGGTCACCGCGTTGTGAAAACCTGTCTTTACATTGTCCAGCACCGTCAGCTGGTCAAACAGGCGGATGTTCTGGAAGGTACGGGCAATGCCCATCTTGTTCATGTCCACGACCGTCTTCTTTGCCGTGTCCTGCCCGTCAAAAAGGATCGTGCCCCTGGTCGGCTGGTACACCTTTGTCAGCATATTGAAAACCGTCGTCTTGCCTGCGCCGTTCGGGCCGATCAGTCCGGCGATCTCACAGTTAAACACCTGCATATTGAAATCATTGACAGCCGTCAGTCCGCCGAAATCGATGCCCAGGTCCCTGACCTCCAGCACCGGTTTCCCGCCGTCTGCCGGATTCGGTCTCTGTACTGTCTGTCCGCTCATCCGTCAGACCTCCTTTCTGCCGGCTGCGTTCCGCCGTCTCTGCTTCAGCCAGGTCTTCAGCGAATCATTATTGGTCAGGAGCATGATCAGGATCAGCGCAATGGCATAGATCAGCATCCGGTAATCCTGCAGTGACCGGAGCAGCTCCGGCAGCAGAACCAGAACAACGGTGGCAATCAGCGTGCCGTTCATATTGCCCAGCCCGCCCAGAACCACAAAGACCAGGATGAGGATGGATGTATTGAAATCAAATTTCGCGGGAACCAGCGTGGAATAATTCAGACCGTAAAGGCCGCCTGCCGCGCCGGCCAGACCGGCGGAAACCACAAAGGCCAGCATCTTTGTCCTGGAAATATTGATTCCCACAGACTCGGCCGCAATGCGGTTGTCCCTGGCCGCCATGATGGCCCGCCCGCTCTTGCTGTACATAAGGTTGTACACGATCATAAGTGCGATGATAATCAGGATCACGCCGACCGTAAAGGTGGAAATTCGCTTGACGCCTGTGGCGCCCATCGGCCCCTTCAGGAGCATCTTGCCGCCCTTGGCCAGATCGGTGTGATTTTCCACAAAGCTCATCTGGAAGCCGTTTTCATCAAAGCCCAGGTAGAGATTGGTGATCAGGCTCTGGATGATCTGTCCGAACGCGAGCGTCACGATCGCCAGATAGTCGCCCTGCAGCTTCAGAACGGGAATGCCGATCAGGAATCCGAACAGCGCCGCCATCAGCATGCCGCAGATCATGGAGATCACCAGACGGACGATCGTATTTTCCACGGATTGTGTGAGCGCGCCGGACACACTGATGGCCGTAAAAGCGCCCACGCTCATGAAGCCGGCCTGGCCCAGGTTCAGCTCGCCGGAGAAACCGACGTTCAGGTTCAGGCCGATCGCCGCGACAATATAGCAGCAGACAGGCACCAGCAGTCCTGTAAACAGGCTGGACAGCTTCCCGGCGCCCATCATGGCCTCCAGGATGATCCAGGCTGCCACAACCATCGCGTACGAAATCGTGCGCGCCCTGTGCCGCGTGTCAAACAGGACGGAGAAAAAGCTTTTCTTGGTATTCATCTCTTCTCCTCCCTTATACCTTCTCACTGAGCTTGCGTCCGAGCAGACCCGTCGGCTTGATCAGAAGCACGACGATCAGAACGCCGAACACGATCGCATCAGAAAGCTGCGTAGAAATATAAGCTTTTGCCAGAATCTCTATGACGCCCAGCAGGATCCCGCCCAGGAACGCCCCGGGAATGGAACCGATTCCGCCGAAAACAGCTGCCGTAAAAGCCTTGATACCCGGCATGGAACCCAGAGTCGGATAGACAGAGGGATACGTGGCGCAGAGCAGTACCGAAGCGATGGCGGCCAGTCCCGAACCGATGGCAAAGGTGATGGAAATAATCCGGTTCACGTTGATGCCCATCAGCGTGGCGGCGCCCTTGTCCTCCGAGCACGCTCTCATTGCGCGTCCTGTCTTCGTGCGGTTGATGAACAGCGTCAGGACCGCCATGACAACCAGACAGGTGGCAATGGTCAGCAGCGTCAGATACGAAACGGAAGTGCCTGCGACCGATATGGAATTATTCGAGATAACGGACGGGAAAACCTTCGTGGAAGAAGACCACAGGAGCTGCGCTCCGTTCTGCAGAAAATAACTGACGCCGATCGCCGTGATCAGGACGGCCAGGCTGGTGGCCTGCCGGAGCGGCTTGTACGCCAGTCTCTCAATCACCACGCCGAGCACCGTGCAGACAATCACCGCGCACAGGACAGCCGGCACCAGCGGCAGGTTGTACCTGTTCAGGGCAAAAAAGGCCACGTACGCGCCGACCATGATGACATCGCCGTGCGCGAAGTTCAGCATTTTCGCAATTCCGTAGACCATGGTATAGCCCAGGGCAATGATCGCGTACACACTGCCGAGCCCCAGTCCATTGACAAGATATGAAAGAAAACCCATATTTACGCTACTCTCTCTCTGAAAAAGGGGTGC